>JACQWV010000131.1 GCA_016209085.1 Elusimicrobiota bacterium | reverse complement strand
ACTTCCATTATCCATTTTCCTTTTTTGTTTTCAATTTTCAGGTTGTGGTAAGTAGCGGCTTTTAAAAGAAATTTAGAGCCGTGTTTAAGACGGGAGTATTTTTCGCCTTTTATCGCTGCCTTGAGACCGAGTTTGCCGGAGGAGGAATCCATGCGTATTTTGATTTTTTTCCCTATAAAACCGCCGGCGTCAATGCCGTAAATTATTGCGTTTAAAAAATTTATTATGAGAGAATCATAATTTTCAGCCCGTATCCGGAGTCTTTTTTCCCTGGTTTGTTCCACTTTTCCGGCGTCAGCCATCAAATCATAGACCGCTCTTGCAGCATTTTCTAAAACCCCGGCAAGACTTTTGCCTGAAACCCTTATGCCGATGTCTCCGGATTTGTCAATGATTTTATAAGCCATAAAAGGTAACAGGTGCCTTTTTACTTAAGCAGTTTTTCAATTGCCGTTAAATTGTTCAAGGCGCCATGATTTCTCGGATTCAATTCTACGGCCTTTTTCCAGAGAGCCTGCGCTCCGGGTAAATCGCCCTGCCTGTAGCAGAGAAGCCCCATGTTAAAGTATACATTGTCGTAAAGCGGATTGATTTCCAGTTCTTTCAGATATTCTGCCTCGGCATTCTTGAAATCGCCGCGGTTCATGTAAATCAGCCCCAGATTGTTATGGACAAGCCTCTCCCCCGGATTTATTTCAATCGCCTTTTTCCAGTAAAATTCCGCCTCGTGAAAATCGCCGTCCAGATAATACATTGAACCCAGATTGTTGTGATTAAAAGCGTGGCTCGGGGAGCTTTCTACGGCCTGTTTCCAGAAAGAAAGTCTGTCTTTGAAATTCCTGCTATGGAGTATTGTCTTTATAGAGAACAAAGAAATAATTAAAACCGATGCAACTTTTAGTCCTATTGAATTCAGCCTGAATATTCCGCCGAAATCTATTTCCATCAGACAGAGCAGAAAACCGATGAAGGGAAGATATATTCTTGTTTCGCTCAGATGCGCCGGATACAGCAGCGAAGGCGACAGGAATGCCGCAAACCAGACAAGGCCGAATACGGCTGATTTGTTGTTCCTTGTTTTTGAAAGATAAAGCAGCAGGATGACAAGAATGACGGCAATAATTCCGTATTTAAGGGAAATGTCTTTTAAAACCGGAAACACCGAGAGATTAAAAGGAAAAAATATCTTGCCGACATAGGCGGCTGTTGAGGGAAAAGCCACGGCTAAAGTATGCATGATGTCGTAGTCGGTATGCGCAACCGGGGTTTTTAAAACCAGAGAGCGGATTACAAGGCAGCAGGCGATTGACAGCAGCCATCCTGAAATCAGCGAAATCAATGCCGGGGAAGGAATTTTGCCCCTGAATATGAATTTTAAGTACAGAAAATAGATTAACGGCGCGGTCAGCGCCGTTTCCTTGGTAAACACCGAGAGAATGAAAAAGAGAATATGCAGCATGTAAAACGAAAATTTTCCGGTTTTGGCAAAACCGACCAGAAACAGGATTGAGCCGGCGACAAAAATCGCCAATAAAGATTCGCCCCTTCCGGAAAGCCAGAGCGCAACCTGCGAAAGCGCCGGGTGAACTCCGAAAATCGCGCTGAAAAGAAATGCTTTTGAGGATGAATATTCAAACTCCGTAAAGAGCCTGTATGCCAGACAGGACGCGATTGTATGCAGAAGGAGATTCGTCAGGTGGTACATAAAGGGAGAAGCGCCGCCTGTCAGGGCGTCCAGCATGAAAGATAAGGTGAAAATCGGTCTGTAATAAGAGCCGCCGTAGGAATTAAAAAAAGCGTCGTATTTGAACGCCCCGAAAATGTTTGAAAGTTTGCTTATGAATTCAAAATTATCCAGTATCAGCGCGTTATCGTCTAAATATACAAACCCAAAAAACAATCCTTGAAAATATACCAGAAAAATTAGAGCGGAGAGCCAGAAATACGGATACAAAGATTTTTTTTCTTGAGGTTGTTCTGGGCGGAGTTTCCTGTCTTTGGGAGTTATGGACATCACAATTTAGCGCCCATTTTGGAAAAATTGAGAAGATGATTGAGGAACTTCCTGAAATTATTCTCCTCAAGCTCAAATTCCTCGTCAACGCAGACTTTCTCCAGTTCAACGGCATTTCGCCTTATTTCAAGATTCCTTACCCCTGCTTGGAAGAGCGCGTTCGCGGAGTTCCTGATTGAGGGGTCGGAGAGAAATATCGCAGCCGCTGTCCCGTCGTCGGCGAAAACAGCGTACTCGCGGTCATAATCGGCATCCCCGGCGGTTATTTGTTTCAGAGGAAAAAAGCTTTCATTGTCACCGAAAGACTTTCGGCTTTGCATCTTCAGCCTGAATGAGAGAGCCGTCTGGAAAATTATTTTCAGAACCGGGCGGTTGTTTGCCTTTTTTATCTCAATGGTAAATCCCGCTTTTTCAATCTTTCCGGATAATCCGGGGTTCAAAAAGCCGGAAACGCTCCCGTTGAGGAACGATGACAAATGCGTTAAAATTCTTCTCTTTGATTTTATGGAGTTATAGACAGCCGCCGCAACGGCCGCAAAAGTCACGCAGTATAATATTACCCATCTGAAATCAATTTTTTGCGCCTGATCTTCCATAGCCGCTACCCGCCTGGTGCAGACGGACAGGCCGCTCGCAGCGCTCGCGGAACAACGAGCCTCCGGCTCATCAAGTGTCGGGCGCTATGTCGCCCGACCGGCACCGATTGCGGGCAATGCCGCCCTTTTCCGGCCTCTCGGCAAGTCTCCTGCTGGCGGGCTGTCTTTATCGTTTCAAATCTTTCTTTATAGTTGATGTTTTTCCCTGCCATTTGTTTCAGCATGAAGCGGCAGGCTTTCTCCTCCATGCCGATGTATTCTGGCGGGCATATCCCCCTGCGTTTAAAAATTCCTGACGCAAGCATTCTTGCGGCTGAAGTGGCGGCATAGCCTGTCGTCCTTGCCATGGAAGTGGTTTTCGCAGCCGGGTCGTATTCGTCGTACAATTCACAGGTATATCTAACGGTCTTTGAATTTTTTGTTCCTTCCACGGTTATGCGCATAACCGTAAAATCCGCTTCTCCTTCCTCTAATTTCCAGAGAGGGAACAGGAGTCTGGCGGTTACTTCCATCGGCCGCACTGATTTTTTCCCGATTTTTATTTCATTCTTGCCGAAGAAACCGGTTTCTCTCAGAACCTTCATTTTTTCAATGTGGCCCGGATAGCGGAGAGTTTTTTCCTTCATATCCGGAATATCCATGGTGTCCATGAGAGTGCGGAGCCCGTCCGTGTTGAAAGCTTCAAGCGTCCCTATGGGGGGGAAATCCAGCAGTTCAGGCTCGCTTAGCGCCGGTTTGACTACTATTTTCCCGTTTTCCACGTACCGCGCAGGTCTTGTATATTCTTCAAGAACGTCTATCGGCGAAAAGACAGCCTTGTATTCATACGGCCACGTTCTTGTTTTGGGCAGGCCGCCGACATAACATGCGGCGGAGTTTGTTTTTTCCATTCTGGAGCATGCGTAAGCTATCAGCATGTTGCTGCAGCCGGGCGCTACCCCGCAGTCCACAATCGCTGTAACGCCTTTTTTTTTCGCCAGAGCGTCCAGAACCATGGGATTTTCAGGAAAGAACGAAATATCTACGATGTTTTTCCCCGCGCTGATCAGGGTTTTAAGCGCTTCAAACCCCATAAATCCGGGCAGAGCGCCTATTATAAGATCGGATTTAGAAGCAAGTTTCAGCAGGGTTTTGGCTTTTGAAAGGTCTGCCTGTATTTTGGTTATGCGGCCGTCGTTTTGCAGGCGCTTCAGAGACTCTGTTGAAACGTCTGCAACCGAAATGTTCCAGTTTTTCTCTTCCGCGAGGTCCCGCGCCATTGCCGCGCCGACAAGCCCTGTTCCTAAAACAATTATTCTCATAAAATAACCCCAGATTTAGATTAAGATTTAGATTTAGTATAACGAGGAATCTTCCCTCAACCTCAACCTAAATCTCAACCTGCTTTTATTATTTATTGATATTGCTTGAAGAAATCATTGCCCTTGTCGTCCACGAGTATGAAAGCCGGGAAATCTTCCACATCAATCGCCCATACCGATTCCATGCCCAGTTCCGGATAATCAATGACTTCAACTTTTTTAATGTTTCTCTCAGCCAGAAGAGCGGCCGGTCCACCCGGAGAACCCAGATAGAATCCCCCGTATTTTTTGCAGGCATCAGTCACTGCCTGGCTCCTGTTTCCCTTGGCTATCATTATCATGGAAGCGCCCCTTGACTGCAGCAGGTTTACGTAGGAATCCATCCTGCCGGCCGTTGTAGGGCCGAAAGAACCCGAGGGCTTGTTCTGCGGTTTTTTAGCCGGGCCCGCGTAATATACAGGGTGGTTTTTAAGGTATTCGGGAAGTTCCTTGTCCTTGTCAATCAGCTCCTTGAATTTGGCGTGAGCCATGTCTCTTCCGACCACTATTCTTCCCGTAAGGGAGAGACGAGCGCCCACGGGATGTTTTGAAAGCTCGGCCAGTATTTCCGGCATCGGCCTGTTAAGGTCTATTTTTACGGCCGATTCTGTTTTTGCGTTTCTGTATTTATCCGGGATAAATCTTCCCGGATTTTTTTCAAGCTCCTCAAGCCATATTCCGTTCCTGTCAATTTTTCCGAGAACGTTTCTGTCGGCCACGCAGGACACGCCCATTCCTATGGGGCATGATGCGCCGTGTCTGGAAAGCCTTGCGACTTTCACGTCCAGAGCAAAGCGCTTCCCGCCGAACTGGGCGCCGCAGCCGATTTTATTAGATGCTTCCAGAAGTTCTTTTTCAAGTTTCCTGTCTCTGAACGCGCTGCCTGAATCGTTTCCCCTGTCGGGCAGGGTGTCCAGATAGCCGGCGGTAAGAAGTTTGACTGTTTTAAGACAAAGTTCCGCGGAAGTCCCGCCTATCACAAAACCTATGTGATACGGAGGGCATGCGGCCGTGCCGAGGTATTTCATTTTTTCAATCAGGAAATATCTCAATTTTTCCGGGGTCAATATGGCTTTTGTTTCCTGGAAGAGCATTGTTTTGTTGCTTGACCCGCCGCCTTTTGTAATGAACAGGAATTCGTATTCCATGCCTTCTCTCGCATAAATATCTATTTGAGCCGGAAGATTGTTCCCGGAGTTTTTTTCCTCGTACATGGTCAAAGGAACGACCTGAGAATATCTCAGGTTTTCTTCCTGATAAGTTTTCCAGATGCCCTTTGTGATGTATTTATAATCGTCTGCGCCTGTCCAGACCTGCTCGCCTTTTTTTGCCATAACCGTGGCTGTCCCGGTGTCCTGGCAGAACGGCAGTTCAAATTTTGCGGAAATCTCCGCGTTTTCAAGCATGCAGAGCGCCACAAACCTGTCGTTGTCGGAAGACTCGGGGTCGTTTAAGATACCGGCGACCTGCCTGTGATGTTCCGTCCTGAGGAGAAAAGACACGTCCCTTATCGCCTGGTTTGTCAGGTAAGCGAGGCCTTCAGGCTCAATATTTAAAATCTGTCTTCCGCCCGCCTTGATAATTTTGACGTATTTCTTCGTAAGCAGTTTGAATTTTGCTTTAGGCTTTTTTAAGTCAAAAATTTTCCGGTATTTGAAACCCGTTTTTTTTTCAATCGTTTTCGGCATATGAACTCCTTATCAGCGTACAGGGAACATCGGTCAGGGGTTGATTTGAGAAGCGCCGGCCGCCGCGGATGGCTCTGTTTTTGAGCAGAAATTCGCTTTTATGAACTCCCGGTTCATTCTTGCGATGTGCGAAACCTTCACGTCCTTTGGGCAGACCGCCTCGCATTCGTACTCGTTCGTGCAGTTGCCGAAACCCTCCCTGTCCATGGCTTCAACCATGTTCAAAACGCGCTGTTCCCTTTCAGGATGCCCCTGCGGCAGGAGAGCGAACTGCGAAATCTTCGCGCCGGTAAAAAGCATCGCGGCGCCGTTCGGGCATGCGGCCACGCACGCGCCGCAGCCTATGCAGGAAGCCGCGTCCATGGCCTCTTCGGCGCTTTCTTTTTTCACAGGAACCGCGTTTGCATCCGGAGCCGCCCCGGTGTTGACTGAAATGTACCCGCCGGCCGTTATGATTTTCTCAAGCGCGGTTCTGTCAACCGCAAGGTCCCTGATTACAGGGAAAGATTTCACCCTCCACGGCTCAATCGTTATGATGTCTCCGTCCCTGAATCTTCTCATGTGGAGCTGGCATACGGTAGAATGTTCGTCCGGGCCGTGCACGTGGCCGTTCACTATAAGACCGCAGCACCCGCAGATTCCCTCCCTGCAGTCGCTTTCAAAAACTATCGGTTTCTCTAACTTTTTTATCAGGTCTTCGTTTAAAACGTCCAGCATTTCCAGAAAAGACATGTCAGGATTGACGTTATTCACTTTATAAGACGCGAGTTCCCCGTCTTCTTCAGGTCCTTCCTGCCGCCAGACTTTTATGGTTACGCTGAAATTTTTATTCTCGCTCATAAATTCTCCATTAACTGCAGTGGGTAGTGATTAGTGGTTAGTGAATAGTTTTTTTCCTTTACTATCCACTCGCCACTCTTCACTTGCCACTATTTATAGCTTCTCACTGCCGGCTTTACGCATTCAAAGGTCAAAGGTTCCTTGTGCAGCAGGGGCTCTTTGTCTTCTCCCTGGTATTCCCACGCGCTTACATAGCTGAAATTTTCGTCGTCCCTTTCAGCCTCTCCCTCTACGGTGGTTGATTCTTCCCTGAAATGGCCGCCGCAGGATTCCCTGCGTTCAAGAGCGTCTTTTGCCAGAAGCTCGGCGAATTCAAGGAAATCAGCTACTTTCAGCGCTTTTTCAAGAACCTGGTTAAATTCCCCGTCGGCGCCGGTCAGCGCCAAATTTTCCCGGAATTCTTTTCTTATTTCAGGGATTTTATTCAGACAGCGCTTGAGGCTGTGTTCCGTCCTGCCCATTCCGCATTCGTTCCACAGGAGATTTCCCAGTTGTCTGTGAAATTCAGCGGGAGTTTTCTTACCCCTGATTGCGAGCAGTTTCCTGATTTTCTGCTGAACGTTATCAATGGATTCGGCAAATTCCCTGTCTTGCGCGCCTGCTTGTTCAAATTTTGTTCCAGATAGATAACCGGGCAGCGTGTATGAGATTATGAAAAATCCGTCCGCAAGCCCCTGCATCAGCGCGCTGGCTCCGAGCCTGTTGGCTCCGTGATCCGAGAAATTCGCCTCGCCTAAACCGAAAAGGCCGGGGATAGTCGTCATCAGATTGTAGTCCACCCAGAGACCGCCCATCGTGTAATGCGGGGCCGGATAAATTCTCATCGGCGTTTGATAGCCGTTTTCGTCCGTAATCTGATAGTACATGTCAAAAAGGTTGCCGTATTCCTCTTTGATTTTTTCAACGCCTTTTCTGCTTATTGAATCCCTGAAATCCAGGTATACGGCCTGGCCGGTTGGTCCGACTCCTTTTCCCTCGTCAATCACCTGTTTTAGCGCTCTTGAAGCAATGTCTCTGGGCACCAGATTCCCGAAGGCAGGATAGCGCCTTTCCAGGAAATAGTCCCTTTCATTTTCGGATATTTCCGAAGGCTTTCTTTTATCTACTTTGTTTTTCGGAACCCATATCCTGCCGTCGTTTCTCAGGCTTTCGCTCATGAGCGTCAGTTTGGACTGATGCTCTCCCGACCTCGGTATGCATGTCGGGTGTATCTGGGTAAAACAGGGATTTGCAAAAACAGCCCCTTTCTTATACGTCTGCCATGCGGCTGATACGCTGCACGAGGCCGCATTGGTGGAAAGATAAAAGACGTTTGCGTATCCTCCGGTGCACAGCATCACCGCGTGGCCCGCGTGGGATTCCATTTTTCCCGTCACCAGATTTCTCACTGTTATGCCTCTTGCCTTCCCGTTTTTAACCACCAAATCCAGCATTTCCCTTCTGGAAAATATTTTTACGGTTCCCTGAGCAACCTGCCGCATCATGGCGCTGTAAGCTCCCAGAAGAAGCTGCTGTCCCGTCTGTCCGCGCGCGTAAAAAGTTCTTGCAAGCTGGGCTCCGCCGAATGACCTGTTTGAAAGCAGTCCCCCGTATTCCCTTGCGAACGGCACGCCGATGGCGGCGCAATGATCTATTATGTGGTTGCTTATCTGAGCCAGTCTGTAAACGTTTGCCTCGCGCGCCCTGTAATCCCCGCCCTTAACCGTGTCGTAAAACAGCCTCCAGATGCTGTCCCCGTCGTTCGGATAATTTTTCGCCGCGTTTATCCCTCCCTGCGCCGCTATTGAATGCGCCCTTCTCGGGGAGTCGTGCAGGGTGAATACCTTCACGTTATAGCCCAGTTCGCCCAGGGAAGCGGCGGCTGAAGAACCCGCCAGCCCGGAACCGACTATTATAACATCAAATTTCCTTCTGTTATTCGGATTTACGAGTTTGAGATTGAATCTGTGATTGTCCCATTTTTTTTCTATGGGTCCCGACGGGATTTGAGCGTCTAAGTTCATAATTTTCTCCTAAAATGATTACACAGATTTCAAAAGGATTACACCGATTTCTCATTGGTAACGCAATCTGTGTAATCTGTTCTAATCTGCGTAATCATAATTTTGCAATGTCAAAGCCTAATAAAAAATAAACGGGCAACAGCGCAAAAAGTATCATTATCGCGGCTGTCAGCCAGCCTGCAGTTTTTATAAACGGCGTGTATTTGGGGTGATTTATGCCCAATGTCTGGAACGCGCTCTGAAAGCCGTGGCTGAGATGAAGGACAAGGGCAATCGCCCCGGCAATGTATATGGCCACATAAAAAGAATTTTTAAACGCGGAAGAAACCATTTCATACATTCCCCTTGAGTGGTCTCCGAACCGGAAAACCATCACGTGATAAGCGAAAAAAGCCAGGAGTATTATCGCGGTGTAAAGCATCGTTGCCGACCCGATGGTCCTGCCGCCGTGCCAGTTTCTTTCTATGCCTGTGGGCCTGTTGAGCCAGTCCTCAATCCTGACCCACGTTCCCATGAATATGTGCCAGATAAATATTGCAAAAAGCCCCATTTCCATAATCGGCGTGACCGGCGTCGTAATCAGGCCTACCGCGCCGTTATAAACTCCGCTTCCCTTAAACAGCAGCACGTTCATTACCAGATGAAAAAATATAAAGCCGATGAGCATCAGGCCGGTCAGAGCCATGAGCATTTTTCTTCCTATGGAAGTGGTGATAAATCTTAAAAGGTATTTTATGTTCATAAAACTCCATAGCAACCAAGTGATTAAGCAAATAGTGATTAAACGAATAGTGATTAAGTAATTCGGTTTAAAAACTTAATCGCTTAATCTCTCAATCACTATTTACTATTTTATTATTATCTCAAATATGTTTTTGCCGAATCAATAAAAAAGGTAAAAAAAGGTAACAGTTACCTTTTTTTTAGCATTAACTTTTAGCGGACAGGAGTGAATTATTTAGTAAAATAAAATGATTAAGAAGTGAGAGTTCAAAGCTCTCTACGCTTTCAGTTTGGAGGTTTAAATGATGAAGAAACTTTTTATTTATGTTTTTCTAAACATTCTCTGCTTAAATACCGGCGCGTATGACAGAATAGAATTCCAGCAATACATAACCAACCCGGCTTTTATGGTTCCATCGGGCGTGGCGGTTTCCCGCGACAGGGTATTCATCTCGGATTCCAAGGCCAACGCGGTTTTTATATTTGACAATTCGGGAAAATTCCTGAAAAAAGTCGAGGCCGTCCTGAACGCCCCTGGTTCAATGAGCTTCGGCAACGGCAGGCTCTACATAGCGGACTCGGGCAATTCCAGAATCGTCGTGACGGATGAGGAGGGGAAATTCCTCTGGGCCTTTGCGCAGAAAGGTTCTCTGCCGGGCCAGCTCAAAAACCCCATGGCAGTCGTTTTCGGCCATGACGGAAAAATTTATGCGGCCGACACGGGGAATTATAGGGTTCAGGTTTACAACGAGGACGGCATTTTCCTTTACGGCTTTGACACTAAGAAAACGGACGGCATAACGAAAATTTCTCCCATAAAAATAAACGTTGATTTATCCGGCAGCATTTACGTTTCCGACGCTTCAGCTATACAGAAACTTTCCGGGAGAGGAGCTGTTTTAAAGGAATTCCCGCATCAGAACGACGGATTTGCGGTTGACGACTACGGCTTTATTTACCTCCTAAATTCAAAAGAGGGGAAAGTCAAAGAAATATCCTCCAAAGGAGAAATGCTCGGCGCTTTCGGCACGAGAGGAAAGGGCAAAACCGAATTTGGGGATTTAAAAGACGCTGCGGCGGATTTTAACGGGAACGTTTATCTTGTGGACGCGAAAAACAAAAAAATCGTTTCGGTCATGCTTGAAAACAAGCTTAAAAGCAAAAAACTGGAGAAAATAGCGGTCTTTGATAGGTTCGGGCTGAAAGGCCCGGTGAAATCCTACGGCTTTAAAGCCGACGTTTTTGAAATCATGCCGGACTTCTCCCTGCTTGCGCATCTTTCCGAAGTCAGGGAGCTTGTTTTTGTCAATGAGAGCGGCAAGACGACCGTAAGTTCCTACGGCCAGTTGGATGGCCAGGTAAAACAGCCGATGGGGCTGTCCGCCGACTATGAAGGAAAAATTTTTGTTTCAGACACCGGAAACGGCAGAATACAAATTCTGGACGCAAACGGGAAGTTTTCCGGCTCCTTCGGCGAGAAAGCGGGACTTTTCGGCGGAAGCATGAAAGAGGGCAAATTCACCGAGCCTGCCGGCATTGCAGTGAACAAAAACGGCCGCATTTACGTAACGGACGCAAAAGCCAAAAGAATTCAGGCGTTCAATCTGGACGGCATATTTCTTTTCGCGGTCGGCCCGCAGATTGACGGAGCGCTTATGGAAAGCCCCCGGGACATTGAGGTAGACGAGGACGACAACGCGTACATACTTGATTCCAGGCTCAGGAAAGTCATTGTAACGGACGCTTCAGGCAAACTGCTCAAAACATGGGATGCGTCAGAGCATTTGGCCGGGCCCGCCGCCATTAAATACGACAAAAAGGGATATTTTTACATTCTTGACCAGGCCGCTTTCAACATAAAAGTTTTTGACAAAGCCGGGAAACTCATAACAAGCTTTTTTGCCAAGGGAACCGGAGACAGGGAACTGAACGACCCCCGGTACATTGACGTAAAAGAAAACAAGCTTTATGTATCCGACGCGGGACAATCAAAAATACTCGTATATGAAATTGAATATACGCCGGTTGAGCCTTACGAACTCAGCGCAGCCACCGTTCCTGCGGGCGTAAATCTGGCGTGGAAATCAGCGGATGAATTGAGCGTAAAAGAATACAGACTCTTCAGGTCTTCAACCAGCCTGAAAGGATTTGAACCCATAGGTTCCGTAAAAGAGCAGTCTTATGCGGATAAATCCCTGAAACCGGACGCCACTTATTACTACAAGGTGTCCGCTGTTTCCCTTGCCGGAAAGCAAGGACCCGCTTCAAAAGAAGTTTACGCATACCTGCCGGCAGAGGAACAGGCGCAGTCGGCGCAGGCCTCAGAGGAATTATCAGGGAACATCTCTATGGTGGAAATAGAACCCGTTGAATTAGGCTACATTTTCTCAGCGAACTACAAACATTATCTCAACAATCCTGTCGGGATAGTTGCCGTAAAGAACAACACAGACAACGCGTTTAAGAACCTGAAACTTTCTTTCTATCTCAGAGACTTCATGGATTTCTCCTGCGATACCATAGTTGAAGAAATAGGACCCAGACAAAAAGTTGAAATCGCTCTTAAAGCCACATTAAACAACAAAATTCTCGGCGTGACCGAGGACACTCCGGTGCAGGCGCAGTTTTCCGTAACTTACTATGAAAACGGGCAGGAAAAAACTTTTACCATCAACAAACCTCTCAAAGTGCTTTCAAAGAATGCGATAGTCTGGGACAAACCCGCAAGAATCGCCAATTTCATAACTCCCAAGGACACGCCTGTTTTTTCTTTCAGCAGATTCGCCATGCAGGCAAAATCAAAACTGGAGCAGAAAGCGAGACTCCTGAACGAGAATCTCGTAACAGCCGTTTTTCTCTGGGACGGCCTGAGCGAATACGGCATAAGCTATCTTCAGGACCCGGTAAATCCGTATTCAGTAATCAAATCCTCAAAAGAGGCGGTTCTTGACACCGTTCAGTTTCCGAGAAACACGCTTAATCTGAAAAGCGGGGACTGCGACGACCTGACTGCTCTCGTGTCAAGCCTGTTTGAGGCGTCGGGCCTGCGCTCGGCCGTGCTGGATTATCTGGCCCACATAGCCATCATGTTTGACACGGGACTTTCAGACGCAAAAGAAGTCGGGCTGCCCGAAGAACATCTCATCAAATACAACAACACGCTGTGGATAGGCGTTGAAACCACGATGCTCGGAAAAGATTTTTATGAATCAATCAAGCATGCGGCAGGCATGTATAAAAACGCGGGAGAGGACGTGAAAATCATTGAAACAAAAAATGCCTGGGCTGAATTTGAGCCCGTCACTCTTCCGGAGACCGAATTCGGAATCCGGCCCGACGAGGGAAAAACAGCCGCCCGAGTGGAAAAAACCCTTGAAACGTTCAGGAACGCGAGATACGAATACCTGAAGAGCCAGTTTGAATCAATCCTGCGCTACAAGCCCGAAGATTTTGAGGCGAACATCAATCTGGGAATACTTCAGGCGCAGTATAATAAAACCGCCGAGGCAAGGAAGAATTTTGAAACCATTCTCAAGGATGACCCTTTTAACGCCAGCGCCCTGAACAATCTGGGCAATGCGAATTTCCTTGATAAAAAATACGACGAGGCAAAGGAATATTATTTCAAGGCTTCAAAAGCCGACCCTTATGACGCTGAAATATGGCTGAATCTTGCCAGAGCCTCCGTTAAATCAGGCAAAACGGATGAAGCAAAAGATTTTGTTGAAAAAGCCGTAAAACTTGACCCGTCTCTTAAAGTTATAGGAGACAAACTGATAAAGTAAGGCTTAAGACAAAAAAGGTGATAAGGTTATAAGGTGGTAAGGTGATAACTATTTGTAGGGGTCGGATTTATCCGACCCGCAATGTTAGGGCTTGATAAATCAAGCCCCTACAATTGAAGAAATCTTATTAAGAGAATGGTTATGAAAAAAATTATATTGGTTTTATCCATTGTTTTTTTTGCGAACGCTGCGTTCAGCGGGGAATCCTCGTGGAAAAACTGGTTTGACAACCTTGTTAAAGGACTCAAGCACAAAATACACAAGATGTACGAGCCGAAAGTGAGACTTGCAGCTGTGGCGGCGGTAAGGGGGGCGAAAGAAGGGGCAGACCCGATGGAGCTTTATTGGAAGGGCTCAATTTCCCAGAAAGCGCAGAAAAAACTTGAAGAAGAGAAAAAGCAGTTTAAAGAAGCGGTTGAGCTCGTGGTTGAAGGCAAGATTGACGAAGGCAAGACGGCGCTTGAAAAATTTCTGAAGGAAAACCCAGAAAGCGTTTTTACGACGGACGTAAAAGAAGCCCTTTCCAGACTTCCGGAATCCGGAGAAACACAGGAACCCGCGCAAACGGACGAAAAGGAAAAGAAAGAATAACCGGAAACCAACGGTTAAAAACAATAAAATGCAAGTTAAAGAGAACATTGTTTCTTTTTATTTTACCCTGATAAAAGAGCATAAATGGAAAATTTCCAGCCTGTTTGCGACTCTTGTGCTCACGAGCTTTCTCTCGGCATACCCGATTGTCCTGATAAAGAAAACGATTGATTCCGCTGTTTCTCCGGCGCCGCTGAAAACGATTTTATTTTACGGCGGGGCTTATTTCCTGTTTCACGCTTTTAACGCTTTTTTCGGAAGATGGTTTGAATATTACAGCAGTTATACAAGCAATCTTATGGCGCATAATCTGCGCTGCAGGATGTTTTCTCATCTGGCGGGCCTTCCAGTCGGATTTTACTCCGGCAGGAAAAAAACCGATTTTTTATTCAAGCTTGTCCAGGACTGCGACGTGGCATCGGTCAGTTTTCTTGAGCCCCTGGCTTTTCTGGGCCGCTCAGGACTTACTTTTCTTTTCGGTTTCTATTACATGTGGAACATAGACAAAGAAATAACCCTATTCATGATTCCGATAGGGATAGCAGCTGCTCTCACAATGACTTTTTCAGGCAAAGGAATCTCCCGCAGGGAGAAAGACTCAATAAATTCAAAAGAAAGCCTCTGGGCCGAATTCATGGAGTTCATGGCAGGCATAAAAGAGGTGAAAATTTTCAACAGGGAGGCGTCGGCGTCTCTCGTGATAGAAAGCCTCAGCGCAAGTCTGAAATCCGCCAACACGGGTCTTGTGGGGTTTATTTCCTGGAGCAAGGGTATAAACCAGTTTTTAATGATGGCTGTCATAGCAATGATAATGATTTACGGGGCGGTTAAAGTAAAATTCGGCTTTTTGACCATAGGAGGTTTATCCGCCGTGATGATGTACAACGGGCTTTTAATAGACCCCATGGCTGAAGCCCTCTCGCTTTATCAGGCGATGATGGCGCAGTTCATAAATGTGAGAAGAATCCATGAAATTTTCGCCAGTGAACCGGAAACAGGCGGCGGAACGCGGTTCACCGGGCTTAAAGAGTCAATAGAATTTAAAAATGTTTCATTTAAGTATGAAAAAGATAAATTGGCGCTGAAAGATTTTAATTTAAAAATAAATAAAGGGGATAAAACAGCGGTTGTCGGATTGACAGGCGCGGGCAAAAGCACTCTGATAAAACTCCTGTGCAGGTTTTATGAGCCGGCCGCAGGCTCAATAAACATGGACGGCAGGAACATAAAGGAGTATGAATTAAAAGACCTCAGAGCGGCTGTCTCTACGGTGTTTCAGGATTTCTTCGTGTTTAACGGCGCCATACTTGAAAACATTATGTTTTCAAATCCATTGGCTCCGAAACGGCTTGTGAAGGAAGTCATGGAAATTTCCGGGCTGGCGGATTTAACCGCCTTCTCTGTCGCGGGAGAGGACGGAAAGCTTCTCTCCGGCGGCCAGAGACAGAAAACCGCGATTGCAAGAGCTCTTCTTAAACCGGCTGACGTTTACGTTTTTGACGAATCTTTTTCAAATCTGGACAGCGTGGCCACTTCGGAAATTCTTGAGAAAATACACGGCCGTTTTTCCGACAAAACGATAATTTACATAACCCACAAGCTTACGACCGTGATAAACGTCCCGAAAATAATTCTCATCTCTAATGGAAGCGTCATTGATGCGGGTTCTCACGCGGAATTGATGCGGAGAAACAGGGATTACGAAACGATTTACAACAAACAGTTCCTGGAATTTGAAATAGTTAGTCCTGAAAAACTGTTATAAATCTGTGAAATCATTTTATTGTTTTTTTGTCGCAGTGTAGATGTCGGCGGCGGTTTTCCAGAGCATGTTTTTGAGCAGGCTTCTTTCTTTCGCAGCGGGGCTGAACAGCGGATAGAGGGGGAAAATCAGGACGTGAAACACGGTTTTATTATGAGCGGTTTCTTCTATTTTCAGGGCTTTGGCCGTTTCCGACGATTCAGCGACCAGATAATAATTCACCTGCAGAGTGGCCGGGAAAATCATTATAAAAGGGGTCTCAGTCAGAAAATTGCTGAAAATTTCGCGATAGCGCCATCTTCCGAAAGAGGTGAGGGATATGTTTAATGTCCCCGTGCCCTTTTCAGCGTCGTATAGTCCGGCCTCGGCGAATATATCTTGAACTTTTTCCTGGAGATATTTCCTGTCTTCTGCTTTTACGCGGACCGGCTTTATTTTTTTCCCGCCCATCACGCTGCCTTCCCCGATGAAGTCGGTTGAGCTTTTATAAGGATAGTTTATCCAGGTCGTATTTATTTTTGAAAACGGGGTTATGGTTTTATCCTCCAGCATTTCCCAGAGAACCGGTCTTGACATGACCACGTCGCCGGAGTTAAAAGACGCGCAGCCTGACAAAAGCAGGAACAGTGAAAGGCAGCAAAAAATTTTGGTATTCATAATAAATATATTAGTAAATGTTTCATATTTTGTAAAATAGATAAACGCATTTTTTGGGAAATGCTCTGCAACAGAGAATCGGCAATCGGGATAAAGGGGTGCACAGGATATGTCAGGAATAACAAACAAAAAAATAGAAAAGATAGTCAAAATTGAAGGCAAGAGCGATGTGGTCATAAGAACCGCGAAGGTTTCGGATATCAGGAGGATTCAGGTTCTTTACACCGAAGTTTACGGGGCGAGCTACTCAATTTCCATCGTCACGGACAGGGAAAAAGCGAAGCACGCGATTGAAAGCGACGATTATTACTGGCTTGTGGTGGAATGCGAGGGAAAAATAATAGGCAGCCTTGTTTACGCCCTTGATCTGCCGCACAGGATATCAAAAGCGTTCGGCGCAGTTGTTTCGCAGGAGTTTAGAAAGCACGACCTTGCCTACATGATGATGAAGCTGGTGCTTGACGACATCACCATAGAAAGGAAGCTGGTTGACATGGTGTACGCGACCACCAGGACCACAAGCCATGCTCCCCAGCGCCTGACAGAGAGCCTGGGTTTCGTGAAATTAGGCATATTCCCGAACACGCATAAGGTGCATGAGAACGAGACGCACTGCCTTACGGCGTATTTTACGAAGGAAGCTCTTGAAATGAGAAAGAAAGAGCCTGTTCTGATACCCGAGCTGCTTCCTTTTTACAACATCGTCAAGAAACAGATGAACATTGAAAAAGAAGCCGTTGCGGAATCCGGAAAAATTCCCGCAGTTGCCGGAACCGCTCAATCAATTAATTTTGAAACCATAACCGCTCCGCATTTCATAAAAAACCGCTACAAAAAAATCAAAAACACGGGCTTTTTTCAGCATACCTACATGCCTTTCCACGAGCCCAATCTCGTCTTTATCACGCCGGACCAGTCCACGGAAGTTTACCTTCACTACAACAGCAAGGACAAGTACAGCGTCGTAGTCGGCGGAATCACCTCGGAGAAAAACGCGGGGGTGGTTCTTGAGAGCATAGCCGCCAAGCTCAACGAGATGAACATGGCGTACATAGAGGTCATCCTTGAAGCGTATTTCCCGGAACTTCAGCGCCAGGCCCTGAGCGCCAAATTCATTCCGAGCGGGTATTTTCCGGCTATAAAAAAAGCCGGAGACAAGAGACTTGACTGCGTGGTGTTTTCAAGAACGTTTGAAATACTGGATTTCGGGAACGTAAAGCTTATTTCCGCTTACAGGGATTTTTTGAGGGAATACGTTAAACTTTGGAGAGAGCTTTACATAGATTTTGCGTATGCGGAACAGGGCGGCATTGACCGCAATCGGTGCCGCGAGCACTGCGAACGGCCGGAACAAAATCTGAATGAACACAAAAAACATTAAAACCGCTCTTCCTGATTTCGCAAAGCCCCTGAAAGTCCGCTCTTCCATGGACGGATTGCTGGAATCAAGGCCTTTTGAATATACAAGGCGCTCCTCGGCTCTGTTTGTAAAGGCCATGAGGGACGCGCTGGCTTTTCAATCCGGGCACTCTACGTTCCTGCGGGCTTATTTTAAGCTGGAGAAATTCAGCCCGGCAGAATTAAAATCCGAAAAAGACGTTAAAAAAATTCCGTTCGTGTTCGTCTCGGCTTTGAAGGAGAGGGATTTGACGACTTTGCCCGCAGATAGGATAGCGCTTGAATTGAAATCCAGCGGGACAAGCGGCCAGAAAAGCAGGATTCAGCTTGACAGGGATTCGCTGGCAAGGGTCAGGAGAATGGCGTGGAAAGTTTTTGAAGGGCTTGGGCTTACTGATCTTGAGCACGGCCACGATTACATGTGTTTTACTTACGACCCTGAAGTCGCCAGGGACGCGGGGACCGCGTGGACGGACAAGCTTCTGACGGGTTTTACCGGGCCCGGCGAAATTTTCTACGCTTTCCGCTGGAGCAGGGAAAAAAAAGATTTTTATTTTGACGTCCAAAACTCCGCAGGCCGGCTCAGGTTTTTTGAAGAGAGCGGCCGCCGGGTAAGGCTACTGGGTTTTCCGGCTTTCGCGCTGAAACTGTTAGACGAATTCAAAAAAATTTACGGCAGGAATCCCCGGCTTAATCCTGATTCAAGCGTGATTACCGGCGGCGGCTGGAAGACGCTTGAAGACAAGGCAATGGACAAAAAAATTTACAGGAAAATTCTGGCGAATAAGCTGGGAATCCCGGTTGGAAACGTGAGGGACCTTTTCGGAATGGTTGAGCACGGCGTGCCTTATGTGGACTGCAGGCTTGGAAATTTCCACATACCGAATTATGGCAGGGTGATTACAAGAGACCCCGCCACGCTGGAGCCGCTGGGTTTCGGAAAAACCGGGCTTCTCCAGTTTATGACGCCGTATCTGACCAGTTATCCTTCTCTGTCCCTCCTGTCGTCGGATTTCGGCTCGGTTGAAGAGAAATGCTCCTGCGGGATTAAGGGGCCTGTATTGAGGATAAAAGGCCGCGCAGGGGTAAAAAAACTGAAAGGCTGCGCAATTTCAGCAACAACGATGTTGTAGTAGAAATAAAATTTTTAAAAGGAATAAAAATTGTCTATCTTTTGACTAAAAACGAACTAAAAAAATATGAACCATATGTATCCAAAGGTTTTTATAACTTTTTGCAGAGGAGATCAAAATGAATCAAAAAGATTATCCAAATAAAATTATTCAGGGAGATACTTTAACAGTTTTAAAGACTTTACCCAGTGATATTGTAGACATGGGAGTGACCTCGCCTCCGTATAATAAAGGTGAGAACAAAAAAGGATGGTTAGTTACAAATGTAAAATATTCAGGCACAACTGATAAATTATCAGAAGAGGTATATCAAAAAAATCAAATAGAAGTTTTAAATGAGATTTTTAGAATTACAAAGCCAGGAGGTTCATTTTTTTATAATCATAAAATCAGGTGGGAAAAAGGAGAAATGTTTCATCCGATAGACTGGTTAAGAAAAATAAAATGGTTAATCCGTCAAGAAATAGTATGGGATAGAATGATAGCAGCTAATATAAGAGGATGGAGATTCTGGCAAGTAGAAGAAAGAATTTATTGGTTGTACAAACCTGTGGGAAAAAGTTTAATAGGTGAGGAATTAAAACCAAAACATGCGCTATTAACTTCTATATGGCGATTCCCACCTGAGCGAAGGAATCCTCATCCAGCGCCTTTTCCCTTAGCATTGCCTGTTCGAGCAATTTATTCAATTATGGATGTAAAAAAAGGTTTAATTATTGACCCTTATTGCGGCAGTGGGACAACATTAGTCGCAGCAAAAGTTTTAGGGCAAGATTCTATAGGTATAGAGATTTCTAAAGAATACATTAGTTTTGCTCAAAAAAGATTACATAACTGTAATAATGAAACAAAATATGTTGAAGATGAAAAAATGAGACATGTTGTAGAAAAAACATTTAAAGAGAGGAAAGAAAAACAGGAGTTTACAGGCAGATATAGAAAAGGGAATGTTAAAATAGATAATTCACAACCCGTGTTGTTTAATTATGATTAAAAACACTTATATTTTTGGCAAGAGTTTAAATAAATCCCTCTGGACAGAAAAGGAGCTTGAAAAATTGGGTCAAGAGGCTCAGAGCCTGAAGCCCTGCATAAAGGCGGCAAACAGAGATTACATCGTGGAAATCCTTGCCAAAACCGGAAATTTATTTAAAGATAAAAATTCAAAATACCGAAAAGCGGCGTCGGAACATCTTGAAAAAAACATTTCGTTTTCTGCGCCTGTCATAGAAAAAAGCCTTGACCTGATTCCTGAAATCCTTGACAAACAGACTTTGCTAAAAAGAATGAATCTGGAAATGTTCCTGCCCTATGCGATGGAAACGGCTGTTGAGCGCCGTGGCTATGACGGCCTTGTCAGGGCGGTTCCCCGCGGGGTTGTCCTGCATGTGGGAGCGGGCAACGTATTCCTGGGCATTCTTGATTCCATGATACTCGGGATTCTGACCAAAAACGTCAACGTGGTCAAACTCTCTTCTTCAGGCTCCGGATTCATGAATATTTTTACCGAAGCGCTGAAAGAGACGGACGATAAGGGAATAATCTCAAAGTCCGTGGCTGTCTTGAGCTGGAAAGGCGGGGACGAACTTCTTGAAAAAAAGATTCTGGAGCATGCGGACGCTGTTTTCGTATGGGGCGGGTATGACGCTGTCCAGTCTTATAAAAAACTGGCCCCGATAAATACCCGGGTGGAAGGTTTCGGCCCCAAAACCAGTTTCGGGATAGTGTTTGAAAGCGCAATAAAAAATTACGGGCTTGCCGGCATAGCCCGGAAAGCGGCAAAAGACGCCTGCCTGTGGGACCAGGCAGCTTGTTCCTCCCTGCACACGCTGTATTTTATTGAGCCGGACAAAAATAAGCATGACGGGCTCGTAAAAGGTTTCATCAAACAGGCGGGGAAAGCTTTTTCCGATTTCCAGAAAATCCTTCCCCAGGGAAAACTTTCCGACGACGAAAAAACAGAGATAACCAGAGCGCGGGAGACGGCTAAAGCGGACAAGGCCCTGGCAGCTGCGGAATATGAGAGCTCTTTCCCCAAAACAGACTGGACCGTTATTTATGAAAAAGACCCTGCATACCGCATATCGCCTTTAAACAGGGTGCTTTATGTCAAGGCTGTTGAGAAATTAGAGAATTTAAAAACGCTTTTAACGCCTTATAAAGGCTATCTTCAGACAGCCGGCGTGGCAGGGAGCATAACCGAGAGAAAAAAGACTCTTGAGGCGCTTTATGACGCGGGCATTGCCAGGGTCGCAAAATTAGGCAGAATGCTTGAAGGAGCGAACGGCTCTCCTCACGACGGCATATTTCCAATGATGGCGCTTGTCAACTGGATAGGCATAGAAGAAAAACCGGGTCATCTTGACAAGCTGACGGAGCTTGTGGAACATGCGCGCGAAAAGAGCCCTTTTTATAAAAGGCACTTTGCGCAAAGCAGGAAGATAATCACTATTGAAGATTTCCGGAAACTTCCTTTTCTTGAAAAGCATCACGTGCTTGAAAACACTCCGCCCGACAGCCCCGACCTTTTGACTTCAAAGGTCCGGCGCGGAATCTTTTTCGCGAGCGGCGGCTCCACCGGACAGCCCAAATACGTGTTTTACGACCAGCATGAATACGACCATACATGCAGAATGCTGGCTTTTGCGTATGAGACCGGAGGCCTGAACGAAAATGACGTGATAGCCAATCTTTTCGTCGCTGGGAACCTCTGGTCCAGCTGGCTTTCGGTTGAAAAAGCAATAGCTTACACCAAGGCGATTTCAGTGCCTATCGGCAGTCATCTGCCAGTTGAAAACATCGTCAGGTATCTTGAGGATTTTAACGTTACGGCCGTGATAGGACTGCCTTCCTTTATCATAAAACTGGCGGAATACGTTGACGCCCGGAGAGGCGGGCATAGACTCTGCATAAAGAAAATATTTTACGGCGGGGAATACGTGGGCGATGAAATGATAAAGTTTTTCAGGAAAGTGTTCCCGGACGTCTCAGTCCGCTCCGCAGGCTACGCCACGGCTGACGCGGGAGTGGTGGGTTTCCAGTGCGAGGAATGCTCAAAAGGCGTGCACCACCTTTTCGCGTTCAGCCAGTACGTTGAATTTATTGACGCTGATAAAAAGCCCGTGCATCTGGGAGAAACAGGCGAATTGATAGTGACGGGCCTGACAAAGAGACACATGCCCATAATACGCTACAGGGTGGGAGACCTGGGCAGGTGGGTAAATCATCAGTGCAAATGCGGGAGAAAAGAACCCCTGTTTGAGATACTGGGAAGGATAGATGACAGGATTCATGTCGGAGGCGCGCATTTGTTCGTGCATGACATACAGGAAGCCGCAGGCAGGGTTCCTGAATTGAGCCTGAATTTCCAGGTCGTCGTGTACAAGACGGGGCACAGGGACGCTTTTAAAATAATAGTTGAGGCCAAAAACGAAAAACATCTTCGTTGCAAAGAAAAGATATCCGAAGGGCTTATCCGGGAAATAACCGCTCATTGCGAAGATTTGAAAGAAAGCTTTAAACTGGGTTTAATTGACAAGCCTGAAATAGAAATAATCAAACCCGGCTCTATAGAAAGAATCGCAAGGACCGGGAAAATCCGTAAAGTTATTGATAAACGAATCAAAAGGTAACAGGTACCTTTTGATGGTAATGGGGGATAATATATGAGTACGCCACCAAGAATCGCTTATCCCGGAGCACATTATCACATCATAGTTCGTGGAAATAACAAGTCAGAGATTTTTATTGATGAAAGGGATAAGACTCAATATATAGATATTCTAAAATACAAGATTGAAAAATTTCAATTAAAGATTTATGGTTATGTACTTATGCCGAATCATATACACCTTTTCCTTGAGACTCAATTGCCGAATATAAGCGAGGCTATGCATCGTTTGAATTTGGATTATACCTTGTATTTTAATAAGCGACATAAAAGAAGCGGTCATCTTTTCGGATCCAGATTTAAAAGTAGGCTTATTCAGAAAGATAAATATTTTCTTGCTTTATTGCGTTATATACATTTAAATCCAGTTAAAGCGGGCTTAGTAAATAAGCCCGAAGATTATCAATGGTCCAGTCATAAAGCATATCTATCTGAAAAAAGCGATGTGGTAGAAAATATTCAAGATACACTTATTTTGTTTAATACAACTCCAGAAAAAGCCAAAACAGCATATGTTGAATTTATAAACAATGGTATTCCATCTGCAGAATGGAAAATATTTAATAAAGAACGAAATGGAATACTGGGTGATTCTATGTTTAAGAAGTCTGTTTTTAATAAAAGGTAACTGTTTACCTTTTTAAGTGGGTTGTTCCTATGAGAATTGAATGATGAAAATAAATATCCTGCTTTTATTGTTAATTTTACCGCATTCTTTATTTTCAGAACCCTTAGAAAAATTGGCGCGTGGGGAAAAAGTTTCTTTTTATTCCGGAAAAAAGTATGTCGGAAACATAATATTCAATAAAGAATATAATTTATTGTCTATCGAAGGTAAAGTGCCGGATAGCTCGGTGAATACATATTCCCAAGACGGGAAACAGGATAAAGAACTTAATTTTGTTGACGGCAAACTTTCTTTTATTAAGATTTTTGACAGTAAGGGCAATATTAAATACCAAAAGCATTATAAATAAAAATAACTAAAAAGGTAAAAAAGGTACCTGTTACCTTTTTAAAAGATATGTTTGGAATAGAACTGAAATATTTCGGAATTCTCGTAGGCCTGTTCGTGCTTTTTACGGTTCTTACACAGATATTCTGGCTCTGGATGGTCGCGGATTGCTTCAAAAATGAAAGCGACGAATACAGCCAGAGGGGATTGTGGCTGGCAGTGCTTACCATCGGCAATTTTCTGACGGCACTGATTTATTATTACCTGAGATATAAGAAGCGAATGGCGAAATAGCCGATAGAGTAAGGAAAAAATTATGAAAATATTTACGAACCAACAGATGGAAAAATACGCGGACGTGCTAATGTGGGGTCTTAAAACGGCAAGACCGAAATTCAATAAATACGATTCCGTCCTCATCAGGTGCGAACTGGAAGGGAAGGAACTGGGCGAACTCCTGCACAGAAAACTTGTCCGGCAGGGATATAATGTCATCTTCCGCTTCATGATGAGTCCTGTTCTTGAAAAGGATTTTTACCGATATTCTGACGAAAAACAGCGCAAATTCATAGCGGCAGGCGAGAAAGAATTTTATCAGGCTTTAAACGGCAACGTGTACATTCACGCTCCGAGTTCCCTTACCCATCTGAAAGGCATAGACCCTGCAAGGCAGTCCCAGACTGCTCTGGCCAGAAAGTTTCTGAGGGATTTCATGACCAGAAACGAGGAAAAAGGGAAATTCGGCTGGACCCTTTGCACTTTTCCCACGCAGGAGCTTGCGAGACAGGCCGGACTCTCAATAACGGAATATGCGGCTCAGATAACAAAAGCCTGCTTTCTCAATGAAAAGAATCCCTCCGGGAAATGGGCCGAAATTTACAAAAATTCAATGGAAATAAAAAAATGGCTTAAAAGCCTGAACATTGAAATCCTGCGGACAGAATCAAAGTCAATGGATATGGAAATAAGACTGGGACAAATGAGAAGATTCCTCGGAGTCAGCGGCCACAACATACCGAGTTTTGAAATATTCACATCCCCGGACTGGCGCGGGGCCAGAGGCGTGTATTACTCTAACCTGCCTTCTTTCCGCGGGGGGAATTATGTGAAAGGAGTGCGTCTTGAGTTCAAAAACGGAAGGGCCGTGAAAATATCGGCAAAACAGGGGGAGAATTATGTCAGAAAAATGCTTGCCACCGACAGGGGCGCGGCGCAGATAGGAGAATACTCTATTACCGACAGACGGTTTTCAAAAATAGACAGATTCATGGCAGACACGCTTTTTGACGAAAATCACGGCGGCAGATACGGCAACTGCCACATAGCTGTCGGGGATTCATACTCTGATACATATTCCGGAGACATAAAAAAACTTACTGAAAAAATGAAAAAGGAACTGGGATTCAATTCCTCGTCAATTCACTGGGACCTTGTAAACATTGAAGACAAAATCGTCAAAGCCATGCTGAAAAACGGAAAAATAATAACCATTTACGAAAAAGGACAGTTTAAGTACTGAACATGCACGGATTCTTGGTTTTTTTCCTGTTCATGGCCTCTGCGGCTTATGCCCTGGAATTTGAAGTCAGGCATGTATGCCCCCTTGTAAACGAGGAAGGTAACAGTGCCCGGATTCTGGGTCAGGACGCGGCTTATTCAGTCGCTGTTTCAAGCGGCTCAGTAAAGTTTAAATGAAATACATTCTGCATACGGAACGCGGCAGGAGCGTTGCCGCCGCAATGGCCCTTACCGGCGTGTCGGCCGCTTTTCTTTTCTGCGGGTATGAATTCATCCGCTCAAGCGTTGAATCAATTTTCATAGAGCGTTTCGGCGCGCATGCCAAGCCCTATGCCTTAAGCTGTGTGCCTGTGATGATGGCGGTTCTCATATATGGCTACGGCAGGCTTCTTTCTTCTCTCGGAAGCGCGATGGCCATGACAGTCTCAATGCTTTTCAGCTCGGCCGTATTTGCAGTTTCTTATTTTTTTATTGAAAGCGCCGGTAAACACTTTGTTTTTTTGCTGTATGTTTTTAAAGAATCTTATGTAGTGGTTCTTGCGGAGCAATACTGGTCGTTTATAAATTCCACTTTAAAAGAAGATGAAGGCAAAGTATTCAACGGCCCGGTCGCGGGGCTTGGCGCTTTAGGGCCTTTTATAGGCGGGTATATCTTAAGCCGTTACGCTGTTGCTTTTCATACAGAAAGCTTTATCCTGCTTTCAGCCCTTATCATACTGCCTGCGTACGCATTTTTAAGGTTTGCTTACAAAAAAGCCGGAGAGCCAAAACCCTCTGTTGGCGAGGCAGGCGGAAAAAAGGGCCATCTTCATTTGAGTATTTTAAAGGAAAACAAGACAATCCTGTTCATTGCCCTTGTGATTTTCGCCACGCAGGTTGTCTCAACCGTTCTTGACCTTAAATTCACCGAACTTGTGCAGAAGGCAATGCCTGTCAAAGACGAAAGAACTGCATATTTAGGCGGGTTCTGGATGAAGGTAAACGGCTTCTCGTTCGCAATGCAGTTTCTGCTGACCCCTTTAATATTGAAACGCGTCAGCATCAGATTTATTCAGACCGCCATACCTCTCGTGCATCTTTTTAATTGTTTCTTTCTGCTGATAAATCCGGTTCTCGGCATCGCCTCAACCGCATTTTTAATGTTTAAGGGCCTGGATTATTCAATATTCAGGGCGTCAAAAGAGCTTCTCTACATTCCGTTTTCTTATGATACAAGGTACCGGGCGAAACAGGTGGCAGAGGCGTTTACCTACAGGTTTTCAAAAGGATTTACGGCTCTTATTATTTCCTTCCTTAAAACAGCGGTTGTTCTTCCTTCCGGCTTTTACCCGGTCGTGGGCATTGCGGCTTCTTCTATATGGAGCTTTCTGGCTTTTCCGCTGACGGCAAAGAAGACATGACTTTTGAAGGGTTTGCCAGACGGCATTTTTGTATAATTATCCTATGCAAAACCCTCCTCAAACCAATGCCGCTGATTCCAACCTGAATTTATTTGAACTGCATAAAAATCTGGCGCACCGGATAATACAATGCACGAATTATAATCTTACCAGAACGGACTTCCTTTGCCAGATACCCCGTATAATAATTGATTTTTCCAAATGCGACATGGTAACTCTTTATATTAAAGAAGACGGAAAACTGTTTTACTGCAGCATCAGAGAAGGTTCCGTGGATTTTAACTTTGTTCCCTTTTTTGAGAATAGAAATGCCCAACCGGAGAAGGAGCCGGAACCCGGCTTGAGTTTGGCGCAAATTTGCGAGGAAATGCTGCATGGCCGCTCCAATTTTTCGCTGTCTGATTTTACGGAAGGCGGCAGTTTCTGGACAGGCGATATTAAGAAAAATCCGCGTTTAAATATGGATTTCAAAAAGAAAAACCCCATGTTTCCATCTCCTGCAATAAACGATAATCATAAATCAGTCGTTTTAGTGCCCATAGGGCTTGGAGAAGAAAACATAGGGGTTTTGGAATTGGGCGGCAAACAGGAGAATTTTTTTGGGGAAAACGAAGTCAGATTATACGAAGGCATTGCCGAGATTATCAGAATAATCCTCATAAACCGGCGAATACAGGAAAATCTGCGTGAAAGGATAAAAGAACTGAAATGTCTTTATGATATTGCTACAATATTGG
Organism: Elusimicrobiota bacterium; assembly: GCA_016209085.1. Classification (GTDB taxonomy): domain Bacteria; phylum Elusimicrobiota; class Elusimicrobia; order Elusimicrobiales; family UBA9959; genus JACQWV01. The sequence goes on along the minus strand of JACQWV010000131.1, from coordinate 3,666 downwards.
CGGTTCCGGATAAATCTTTGATAGACGTTATGCATGACATAGTCAGTATTGTTCCCCCGGCGTTTTTGTATCCTGAAATCGCAGCCGCAAACATCTCGCTGGACGGCAAAAATTACTCAAGTCCCGGTTTTCAGAAAGGTCTGCAGACTCTGGCGGCGGACATTGTCATTGAGGGGGAAAAACGGGGAGGAGTGGAAGTCGCATACACGGAACAAAAGCCTGAATTGGATGAAGGGCCTTTTTTAAGAGAAGAGCGCAATCTGATCAATGTGATTGCCAGGCAGGTCGCTATTATTGCCGAGCAGAAAAGGGCAAAAGAAAGCCAGATGAAACTCCGGGACCAGCTCAGACATGCGGATCGTTTGGCTACAATAGGCCAATTGTCGGCCGGAATAGCGCATGAATTAAACGAACCCCTGAGCAGCGTTTTGGGATTTGCCCAGCTTGTTAAAAAGTCCTCAAAATTGCCGAAACAAATTTTGTCCGACATGGAAAAAATAGAAACATCGGCGCTTTACGCGCGGGAAGTCATAAGAAAATTGCTGATATTCGCTCGCCAGATGCCTTCTCAAAAAATTCCGATGAATTTAAATCATGTCGTGGACGAGGGGCTTTATTTTTTTAAAAACAGGTGCATAAAAGAAGGAATCAAATTATCCTATCTGCCATGCCCTGGTTTGCCTGAGATAGAAGGCGACCCGACACAGATGAAGCAGGTTCTTGTTAATCTGGTTGTGAATGCGATACAGTCAATGCCTAAAGGCGGAGAGTTGACAGTGCAGACTGCTTCGTCAAAAAAACATGTTTCTATTTTTGTCATGGATACGGGCTGCGGAATGCCGGAAGAAGTCAAAAAACACATATTCACGCCGTTTTTCACGACTAAAGATGTCGGAGAAGGGACCGGTTTGGGTCTGGCTGTGGTTTATGGAATAGTAAAAGCGCATAACGGCTCTGTTTATTTTGAGAGCGAAGTCGGCAAAGGAGCTTGGTTTGAAGTGCGGCTGCCTTTGAAAGTTCAATAAGGAACCGGGTTATGAAAAAATCCCAATCAAAAAAGGAAAGAATTCTCGTGGTGGACGACGCCAAGGACACGCTGGAACTGGTTCAAAGAAATTTATCAGGGAAGGGTTATGAGGTTTTTACTGCCCTGTCAGTTGAAATCGCAATTGACATCCTGAACAAAATTCCGGTGGATTTGGTGATCACGGATCTCAAGATGCCGGGCAGCGGTGGTTTGGAACTGGTAAGATATGTCAGAGAAAACTTCAGGGAAACGGAAGTCATGATGATTACGGGATATGCCACGATACAAGGCGCGGTAAAGGCGGTAAAAATAGGAGCGGAGGACTACCTTGCCAAACCTTTCACTGACGTGGAGCTTTTCTCTGCCGTAGAGAGGGCATTAAGCAAACTGCATCTGCGCAAGACCTCAACAAAATATTCAAAGCATCCGGCGGTTTTTCCCCATGGATTGGTTGGAGAGTCAAAGGCGATGCATAGAATTTATAAGGATATAGTCAAAACAGCGGCTACGCGCTCAACCGTGCTGATTTCAGGAGAAAGCGGCACGGGCAAGGAGCTGGTTGCCCGCGCCATCCATTATGGAAGTCGGCAGAGTTCGTCTCCGTTTATTCCGGTTAATTGCGCGGGAATTCCAGAAGATTTGTTTGAAAGCGAACTTTTCGGATATCTAAAGGGCGCTTTTACGGGGGCAAATGAATCGCGCGCCGGATTTTTTCAGGCGTCTGACGGAGGGACAATTTTTCTTGATGAAATTTCGGAAATCAGTCCTTCGGCGCAGGTAAAGCTTCTGCGCGTTCTTCAGGATAAAGAAATATACATGGTCGGCAGCAGAAAACCGTTGAAAATAGACGTCAGAATAATAGCGGCAACCAATAAAAATCTGCTGGATTTTGTGAAAAAGGGGGCGTTCCGCGAAGACTTGTATTTTCGCATTAATGTCATTACCATGGAAATTCCCCCGCTGCGTGAAAGGGAAGATGACGTTCTTCTTTTGATTTCGCATTTCGCCGCCAAATTTGCAAAAGAACTGGGAAAAAAACTCCCTAAATTTTCCGACCGCGCCCTGGAAATAATTAAAAATTACCGCTGGCCCGGGAATGTCATGGAGATTGAAAACGTGATTCATCGTCTCGTGGTAATGTCGGAAAGCGAAGTAATAGACGTATCAGACCTTCCTTCTTTAATGAGGCTCTGCGAACTGCACGGCACGGGATTCAACAAAACGCTTAAAGAAGTTGAAGCCGAGCATGTCCGGAACGTCCTTTCTTTCACAAAGGGCAATAAGACCGAAACAGCCAGAATTCTCGGCATTGACCGCAAAACTCTTAGAACTCATCTTAAAACTCATTCCATATAAAAATAAGGAATTTCTCCCCATAGGCGCATTTTTCCCCGTTTAAAAAATCCCCAATCTTAAATAAATTATTCATTTTCCACTGACACCTACCGATATTTTTCAATAAAACAATGATTGGCAAGATGATTGCTGTAGATATTGATGAAGACTAATAAATGAAAAAGAGACTTAAATTAAATTTGCAATCACGGCTGCAAATAAAGACCGTGCCAAGCATACGGCTTGCGAATTTTATTGAGCTTCCTGAAAAAGAATTTTCCAGGTTTATTGAAGCCGTTGAAAACAATCCTTTGTTTCTGAAACTTGCAAATCCTCTGACACCGGAGGAAAGAGTCATAATCCCGCAAAAATTTCCGGGGACTCGTTTTTCTCCGCATTGTTTTTTGTCCCTGGACGAGGCCAGACTGGCAGACGCGTCTCCTATCAACCTATCACCGGTTTTAGAGAGACATCATAAAGCAATAAAACTTATCCGTAAACTGGGTTTGGATAAATTCCAGAAATATTTTATAGAAAGGACATCTGCCGTGCTTCCTGAAGACATCGCAAGGATTTTAAGGCTCAAAAAATCCCAAGTTGAAGCGATAAATGAATTAATGAACGAAGTTTCAATTCATTCAGAATTTTACGCGCGATCTTCCCTCGGCACAGGACACAAAATATCATACATAAAGGTCGCGAAAATTGAGTTTGACAAAGATAAAAATCCGGGAATCACATTCTTTTCCCCGCGCCACTTTATTGGGCGGTACAAGATTGATTATGAAAAGGTGGAACAGCTGAAAAAGCGGGATTTTTTTCTCTCCGAAGATATCGGAAAATTAAATGCATTATTCGGGAAACTTGAACTGATTAACAGGCGCAAAAATATCCTTTACCAGACAATTCTGGGGATAATTGAGAAACAAAAAATTTTTTTCGTTTCTGGAAATAAAGACGACATGGTTTGCTGTCTGCAGAAAGAAATAGCGCATAAACTTTCAGTTCATCCGAGCCTGGTTTGCCGCGCGATTTACGGCAAAAGCCTTGAATTGCCGCGTGGAGAGGAAAAACCCATAAAAGATTTTTTTCTTCCAAAAAAGGAATACATAAAAAGAGTGATTTTAACGCTGTTTAAGGAGCATAAAAAAGTTTTGTCGGACAATCAGACCGCTGTTGAACTTAAAAAAACATTCGGCATTTCAGCGTCAAGGAGAGCGGTTTCAAATTATAGAAGGGAATTAAATTTCCCTTCAAGCAGAAAAAAATAAGATTGGGGAATTTTTCCCCGGCGGGTCTATTTT
>JACQWV010000045.1 GCA_016209085.1 Elusimicrobiota bacterium | reverse complement strand
CCTGAAAGTCAAGATTTCAGACATTCTTCAGGAAAAACCGGTGAAATACAAACCAACGACATGGGAGAATAAAATCATCGGCATTGTCAGGGACAGGCCGGTTGAACGGCAAAAACAAGCCTACCGCATACTCAAAGAAACTTTCAGGTTACATTCTGATTGAAACGCCCTATTGACAGATGTATATGTCTGTGATATACTTATAATAAGAGCATGAAGATTATACCTCAACCTATTGTTTTTGAGTGGGATAAAGGGAACCTGAACAAGAACTTTGTTCTACATAAGGTCACTAATCAAGAGGCAGAGGAAGTGTTTTTTGATGAGCAGGTTACGATATTCTCCGATGACAAGCGCTCCGCTTCCGAGAAGAGATATATGATATGGGGTTCCACAAACAGGGGAAGGATGTTAGCGGTTATCTTTACGATAAGGAAGGATAATATCAGGGTCATTTCAGCGAGGGATTTGCACAGAAAGGAGAGAAAACACTATGAAAAATTTAAAGAAAATTCCGAAATTTAGGAACGAACATCAGGAAAGAAAATTCTGGGCTAAAGCGGACAGCTCCAAGTATTTTGATTGGAACAAGAGGGAACGAGCCCTTTTTCCGAATCTAAAACCGACGACTGAGGCTATTTCAATCAGAGTTCCGAAATATCTGCTCGCGCGAATCAAGGAATTGGCAAACTCCAAAGATGTTCCATATCAATCCTTAATTAAAATATTTCTTTCAGATAGAGTCCATAGTGAACTAAAGCGCTACCGCATTTGACAGGAGAAATTACAGGCTTAAATTGGGCTGGCCGCAGGAAGAGTTGACAGGCCGGCGGGCAGGCAGCTTTGAAGGGCAGAGCAATCCCTGCGTACGCAGGGATACATTCCCTGTTTCCTGTATTCTGTTTACTGGTTACTGCCGTGCGGGAGGGGGTATCAGTTTCGGGGGTTTTCCGTATTCCGTGAAAATAGCGGCTATTTCGTCGTAGTCAAGCTCTTCCCTGTCAAGAATTTCTTTTACGAATCTTTCCACAACCTGCCACTCGGTTCTAAGGGTGTTTTCAACTTCAGT
>JACQWV010000128.1 GCA_016209085.1 Elusimicrobiota bacterium | reverse complement strand
AGCATGATAAAATGACTTACTGATGCCGATAGCCCAAATTCCTCAGTTGGAATTTGGGAATTATGAGTTTTGAATGTTGAATTTTGAATTATTCTCAATTGCGAAAAGCAGGGGTTTATCCCTGCGAAAGCAGGGATTGCAAAAGCTACTTTTTGCGGCGAATGACGAATTTTGCGGTCTTGATAAGGAACGCCCGTTCTTCGGGAGACGCATTCCTCATAAGTGAGGAGAGCCTGTTGTCTTGCTTGTGTTTTACCGTGTAATTTATGGTCTTGCCTGAAAATATTTTTGAAACCGGCGCTTCCAGCGCTTTCGCTATTTTTTCAATTGTGATAATGGAAAAATTTTTCTTTCCTCGCTCGGCCTCGCCCAAATAATTGGGGTGAACCCCGGCCAAATGCGCGGTTTCCTCTATAGTCAATCCCTTCTTTTTCCTGATCTGCCGTATACGCATGCCGATTTCAATCTTAATATCATTTTTCATATAAGTTAAATTTATCCAAATATAACAGCCCTGACAATAATTTATAAATTGTTTTGATATTAACATTTAAAAGTGGTATGATTATTAAGAAGGCAGAGCGCAATATTCTTTGGGACCACGGGGAACAAAAATTTGTAGCGGGCGAATTACTATTCGCCAATAAACTGAAAGGTAACTGTTACCTTTTATAATTATTATTCGTTTTCTGGAGGAAACACGATGAAAAGCATCGGCTTTGATAAATATTTTAAGCTGCTGGCCGGATGTATCAGAAGATATGTTCACGCGCCGACAAAATCCAGCGTAGTGGTTTTTATTATGGTTTAATCCGGGAAATTGGCGGGAGAGTATAATTCCCGGTTCAGATGAGAATGCCGTGTTAGCGACAAGGGATACTGTTTTTGTAAGTTCTTCTTCGCCTGTTTTAAAAGTGCGAAATCTGATTTTAGGCGATGCTGAAGGTTTATCCGCGCCGATTCTTGTCATTTCAACAGGGGTTATTTCCCTGGGCAAATGGATAATTCACAAAAATGCGATATTAACACAGAAAACGCCGGAACCATTTAAAATAGCGAATCTATTCCTTAAAACAGGAGGTCAGATAGAACACGCTGCAAACAGTTCCGCTAAGGAATATATTGTCAATCTTGAAGTTGCAAATGAATTTATCATGGAATCAGGTTCAATGATAAACGTGAAAGGCAAAGGATACGCAAGAGGCAAAGGCCCCGGCGCCACAGGATACATTGGGGGCGCAGGATACGGAGGGCATGGAGGTAACGGCTACCATGCGGAAGGCGGCGTGCCTTATGGTTCAATAGTAAATCCTGACGAATTAGGCAGCGGCGGAGGTCCGAACCCTTACTGGGGGCCAGGCGGTTCAGGCGGCGGGCTTGCTGTTCTAAAAATTAGCGGAACATTACAACTTGACGGCGTTATTGATGCCGACGGCATTGGTGGATTAGCGGAATCCGGCGGCGGCAGCAGCGGTGGCGCCATAAACATCACTGCAGGTATTTTGACGGGTTCAGGAACAATTCATGCTGACGGCGGCAATGGTGTTTCTTCTGTTGGCGGAGGCGGTTCAGGTGGAGATTGAATCACGGCTGGGGGAACTGGAATCTCATATTGCGTATAAGAAGCGTGCCGTATATGATGTAGATGTGATACAGGGGACACTTCAAAGATTTGCTCACTTTTTTTACAAGATGCCTGTGGAACTTAGAATTCAAACCATGCGCCTGCTGGTCAAGCAGGTCACGGTCTTCAAGGACAGGCTGCGGGCGGAACTACACGAGCTTCCAGTCAATGACCTTCAAAAGGTTTTGAACATCAAACTCAAGGCAGGCAATCAGCCAATTTTACGAAGTCCTGCCGTTTGTGAACGGCGGGAGCAAACCAGTAAAGGCAATACAGGATGCCATGGAACACCTTTACTGGAATTGAGCAAAATGGCGGGGACGGTGGGGGCAATTTCATACCATCAACATATGAAGACTCTTAATCTAAAGGCAGGAAAAGATTATCTCACACAATCAGGACTGTCTGTTCGGGTTATATCCTTCAACAATGGTAACATCATCTTGCAGGGTCTTGCCTCGGATAACCTTTTCATAGTGCCGGTGACTTATACATTGTCGTCTTTCAGAAAAGCAAAATCAGATATCACGATTAGGTCGAATCCTTATTCTAAACGCATCAAAAGATTTGAAAAACTCGGTGGACAGCCAAAGCCATTATCTCCCATCATAGATGCCCTGCTCTTGGAAGGCGGCCGGACAATGCGCGGATTGGTCCGCGATGTAAAGCGGAGAGCAAGTTCAGCCTGCAAAGGGAAAGATGTGAAGGCGAATATCCGAGCGAGGATTTATTGGTTCAAAAGAAAAGGTTTCCAAGTAAAAATCCAACTTTACCGACATTGACTATATTGCGGACAGAAATATCCAATATTTATGGAAGATAATAAGATGCTGATTTGGTGGTTCCTTTTTTACAAATCAATCCAACACGCAAAAGAGGCTGAATCAATTTGCTTAAGTGTGCCCGCGTGATTCCCAATGTGCGTGCCAGGTCGCCGCCTCCAAGCCGATGAGTTTGAGCAAGTATCTGAAGGATTCTCTCCTGTTTCTGAGTCAGAATTATTTTTGCCAAAGGTTTTCTAGCACGCAAAGATTGTATCCGCACTTGCGTTTTCCGCAAAGTTTCTAAAATTCCTTCGCTTATATATTCCAGCCACGAAGTAAGGTTTTCACTGGCGTCCCGCACTGCTTGAATTTCCCGGTAATAGCGGTTCCTGTCATGCTCAAAAAATTCGTCCAGGGCAAATATGTGATGCGTATCAAATCCCCTCCGATAAAGTATCCAGGATTCCAACGCCCTGGCAATTCTGCCATTGCCGTCCATAAAAGGATGAATGGATACCAGACGGTGATGTGCAATAGCCGAAACCATGACAGCGTGTTCATCCCACGTTTGGGCTGAATTAATCCATTGAAGAAGACCGCGTGTTAAAATAGGCGCAGATTCCGGCGGAGGCGGCCTGTAAATAATGCGGTTCCCTGCGAATACCGCGTTAGGTTTTGATTTATAAGTCCCTATTTCCGATTTAGGCAGAAGACTCTGCGTCAAAATCTGATGAAGTTTTAGCAGACTTTTTTCATCAATGTCTTTTGGAGCAGATTTCCATATCCATCGCAGCGCGGCAAAATAATTTAAAACCTCTATTTTAGCCCGCTCTTCAACTGCCAAATCCTTTCCAGCAGCCAAAGCTTCTACTTCAGGCAGGGTAAGGGGATTCCCTTCAATATGGGTTGAATAGTGGGCAAGACGCACGAGAGCGTCCCTTTGGGTTTTAGCAATCCATGTAACATCTATGGTCTGCTGTTGTATCCAGGACGCCAAACTAGAGGCATCTGTAAGATAACGAACAAGCTTGGCGGACCGCTCAAATTTGGGCTGATAAACTATGTCCATGATGTTATTTTACCTAATAATATCAATAATTGTCAACTAATTGTCAACTAAATTGTCGCTTTAATTTAAGCAAGTACGGCATGCAAGGAAAGAATGTCCGGGCAAATATTCGAGCGAGGATTTATTGGTTCAAAAGAAAAGGTTACAAACAAGTAAAAAATCCGCAATGCCATCTCAAAATAGTCCTTCCGGCACATCAAACACTTCCAAATAATCCTTGATTTTAGCCTTTGATTGAAGGTAGATTCCTTCTGATTGCAAATTGCCCGAGGAGAAAACCTATGCCAAAGAAGAAGAAAATACTTATCACTGAATTTTTTATTCAGCTTTATAGCGATGGAACACTGATTTATGATGGCTTTGACCATTTCCTATGGAAATTACTTCATCAGAAAACTGGCAAGAAACTAATCAAGTCGGCTGATGAATTTAAAAAATGACAAACATACATATAGAGATTGCCAAAATTCGCTCTT
>JACQWV010000129.1 GCA_016209085.1 Elusimicrobiota bacterium | reverse complement strand
TTTGCTTTCTGGATGATCGTTGCCTGAACAGCAGGTATGTTTATCGGATTGTCAAAAAATTTTCTTGAGCATGCTTTCATGCAGAATTTATCGGGACAGATTGCCCCGCAGACACCGCCTAAAGGATTTGAACCCATAATCAATTTCGCGGATTTTTTATAGTCGGAATTTTCTCCGACCTTAACCGCCATTATAAAATCAGCAGGAGAGCAATCTACTGGACAGGCTTCCTTGCACGGCTTTTCCTCGCAAAAAAGACATCTTTGGACTTCGGATTTTAATTGTGCGTCAGTTAAAAACATTGGTTTGTTTTTCATAAAAATTCCTATATTAAAATTGAATTTTCGGGTGTTTTATGTCTTATTGTAGCGACCCATTTTATAATGGGTCGTCGTCCTGATATACTTTTGTGTCCGACAACTCACAACACGTTAGTATAATCCACTCTATTAATATTTATTTTACTATAATATTAAATACAAAAAAAATTTATGAATTATAACTCAATTCTTATTAAAAATGCTCTGGTTCTTGCAACAATGGACGCTGAAAGATTAGAAATCAAAGGCGGAGAGGTTTACATTGAAGGTCCTGAAATAAAAAAAGTGGGAAAAAATCTTAAAATCAAGGCTGATTATGTCCTTGACGCAAAAGACTGCGTGGTTCTCCCCGGTTTTGTAAACACCCATCATCATCTTTACCAGACTCTTACCAGAAATCTCCCTGCTGTTCAGGATGCAAAACTCTTTAACTGGCTTATGTATCTTTATGAAATATGGCGAAAACTTACGCCTGAGGCAGTTTACATAAGCACCCAGGTTGGACTTGGCGAACTTCTGCTGACCGGCTGCACGACAAGTTCAGACCACCTGTATGTTTTTCCCAAAAAAAACAGCGCCTTGTTCATAGACACTGAAATTGAGGCGGCTAAGGAATTGGGAATGCGTTTTCACGCTGCAAGGGGCTCAATGTCAAGAGGAAAATCCAAGGGCGGACTTCCTTCTGACGACGTGGTTCAGAAAGAAGTAGATATAATGAAAGACTGCGAGCGTCTTGTTCATAAATACCACGATACAAACAAATTTTCCATGACCCGGATTGTTCTTGCGCCGTGTTCGCCTTTTTCAGTTACGACTGAGCTCCTGAAAATAACGGCAGAGATGGCGAAAAAATGGGGCGTTAAAATACACACGCATCTGGCCGAAACCCTTGACGAAGAAAAATTCTGCGTTAAAACGCATAAAATGAGGCCGCTTGAATACATGGAGTCAGTCGGATGGGTTAAAGACGGAAATTCCTGGTTTGCTCACTGCGTTTACATAAATGAAAAAGAAGCCGGGAAAATGGGGCATACTAAAACAGGAGTCGCTCATTGCCCTTCTTCCAACTTGAGGCTTGGCTCAGGCATTGCTCCGATAAGAATGTTTCTTGACAAAAAAGTTCCTGTGGGACTTGCGGTTGACGGCTCCGCGTCAAACGACTCCTGCGACATGCTGGCTGAAATAAGGCAGTGCATGCTGATTCACAGGATAACCCCTTCACCCAAACATGGATCCTCTGTCGCCATCCAAGAATTGCCCGCTGAAAGCGGGCGTTTGGGTGAAGGGGTAAAATCAGATGTTTCCTTCATGACTGCAAGAGAGGCTTTTAAAATTGCCACTAAAGGCGGCGCTGAAGTTCTGGGAAGAACGGACATTGGTTCAATTGAGCCGGGCAAGGCGGCTGACATTGCGATTTTTGACGTGAGCGGAATTGATTTTGCAGGCTCAAAATCTGATTCGCTTGCCTCGCTTTTATTCTGCGGGATAAGCCACAGAGCCAAATACACCATAGTAAACGGCAGGATTGTGGTTCAAGACGGCAGGCTTGTAAATGTAGATGAACGCAAACTGGCGGAAAAAGCAAACAAAATAGCCCAGAGACTGCTGAGGTGAATTAATGAAAAAAACAAATATAAAAAAAATCGCGATAAGCACAGGCGGGGGAGATGCGCCGGGGCTTAACGCGGTCATAAGAGCGGTGGTCATATCCGCATTGCAACGCGGATGGGAGTGCGTGGGTATAAGACACGGCTACAACGGTTTGATGATTCCGGAAGAATATCCTGACGGCGACGGATTGTTGACTCTGACCCGCAAATCTGTCAGCGGCATTACTCATCTGGGCGGCACGATACTGGGCACTACCAACAAGGGCAATCCCTTAAAATATCCCACAAAGGGACGCGACGGCAAAATGTGCGAAAAAGACAGGACAGAGGAGCTTGTTGCCGCTTTCAGGAAACATAACATAGACGCTTTGGTTGCCATAGGAGGAGACGGTTCTCTCGGCATAGCAAACATTCTTTCCGAGAAAGGCATTTGCACTATTGGCGTGCCGAAAACAATAGACAATGACTTGGACAAAACAGTAATAACTTTCGGTTTTGACACCGCGGTGTCTTTTGCAACCGAATGTATGGACAGATTGCATTCTACGGCTGAGGCTCACAGGCGTGTGATGGTTGTTGAGGTCATGGGCCGGTATGCAGGCTGGATTGCTCTTAATTCAGGCATTTCAACCAGCGCGGACGTTATCCTGATACCGGAAATACCTTATGATGTCAATAAAGCGGCTGAAGTTATAAATAAAAGGGAAAAAAGCGGCAGGCATTACACTATGATAGTGGTAGCTGAAGGCGCAAAACCCAGGGGCGGGAGCGTGTCGGTGATGAGCAAAGAAATAGGCCGGGCTGAAAAATTAGGCGGGATTGCCGAGAAAGTGGCCAAAGAGCTGGAATCCATCACAGGCAAAGAGTGCAGAACGGTCGTGTTGGGTCATCTGTTGAGAGGCGGCCGTCCCACGACTTTTGACCGGCTTATTTCTCTTAGATTCGGCGCTGCTGCAGTGCGCGCTCTTGAACAGGGAAAAACAGGGGTGATGGTGGCGCTTGACCCGCCTACGGTGCGCTATGTGCCGTTAAAACAAGCCACGAACAGAATGAAGACGGTTCCCCTGGACTGCGATACGATACTGACTGCCAGGGATCTGGGAATCAGTTTCGGAGATTAAACAGCAGTAACCAGTTACCAGTAACCAAGTAACCAGTAGCGGCAGAGCGAAGCTCTGCGAAATAAGGCAAAGCTGCGCTTTGCAGCTACTGATATCAGCAAGTGATATGGCAAATTTTAGCGCGATTGTTCTTGCAGCCGGCGATTCAAAAAGAATGGGCAGACCCAAAGCCCTGCTTGAGTGGCGCGGAAAATTCTTTGTTGAACATCTTTGTGAGAATCTCCGTCTTGCGGGGGTAGAAGACAGGATAGTCGTTATTGGAAAGGATTCAAAAACAATACTGTCGGCATGGAAGCCTAAAGGTGAAAAAACAGCTGTCAATCCCCGTCCCGACATGGGACAGATATCCTCTTTCAGAACCGGCGTTGAAGCAGCCGGAGATTTTGCTGAAGGGTATATGGTCTGCCTTGTTGACCAGCCGATGATAAAGCCGGAAACTTATAAGCAGATAATAAATCTCTGGACTGCAAACAAAGACTGCATAGTTATTCCGAAATATCTTAAACAAGTCACAAGTCACAAGTCTCAAGTCACAAGTCTCAAGTCTCAAACTCAATTTAAACGGGGGCATCCGATAATTATTCCGGCTGTTTACCGCTCCCTTTGTTTTGAGGGGCCCCTTGAAAAGGGCCTGCACTGGGTAACTCATCATCAATCTGCCAGAATTGCAGAAGCGGAGGTTGAAGATAAAAATATTTTAAAAGATTTTGACTTACCTGAGGATTACGAGCAATTGAGCAGTAAAACCTGAGACAAGTTTTTTTATAAAAAATAGTAGAATGAAGCATATATGAAAGAATCAAAAAACATAATTAAAGCGCTTTCTGAAGCGATTGATTCCGGCAGGGATGCCGCTCTTGTGACGGTGATTTCAGTCGCGGGCTCCACGCCCCGGGAAACGGCTGCAAAAATGATCGTCTACGCGGACGCTTCAATAGAAGGCACAATAGGCGGAGGCGGCTTTGAAGCCCTTGCCATAAAACAGGCTGTTGAATGCGTTAAAAAAAGAAAAGGGGGAAAATTCTCGTTTGAACTCACTCCCAAAGGCATTGGAGCTCTCTGCATGGGCAGGATGGAAATTTTTATTGATGTTTATAACAACCCGCTCAAAGTCCTGATTCTGGGAGCGGGGCATGTGGGGCAGAAGATATACGAGGTCTGCCATGCAGCGGGATATCCATGCGCGGTTGCAGACGACAGGCAGGAATTCGCCAACATAGAGAGATTCCCTCATGCTTCTGAAATATTGATTGAAAGGCCCGACAGGGCCGTCAAACCAGTTAAGCCGGATAAAAACACGTACATAGTCATAGTCACGCGAGGGCACGCTCTTGACAGGGAATGTCTCAGGGAATCCATGAAAACTCGGGCGGCTTACATAGGCATGATAGGCAGCGCCGAGAAGGTCGGGGAAACTTTCAGAATCCTCGGAAAAAAGAAAATATATCCTTCAAAGGATTCAAGGGTGCATTCTCCCATAGGACTCAACATCGGAGGCAAGACCCCCGGAGAGATAGCAATATCGGTTCTTGCCGAAATCATAAAACTGCATTACGGCAGGGACGGAAGACATATGAAAATAGTGTAGTGGCTCATAAATAACTTGACATTTGATTCTGCATTGTAGGGGTCGTCCCTCTCCTTGAATTATAAGGACGGATTTATCCGACCCGAATAAAAGCGGGTTTGATAAATCAAACCCCTACAAAAACCATGACATCCAAATGTAAAGATCTGTTAGAGCCACCACAATAGGAAGGATGAGGGATGAGAATAAGATAGTTATGAAAAAATTTTCGTATGTGGGAAAATCAGTTATAAGAAAAGATGCCTTATCCAAAGTAACAGGCCGGGCGAAATATATTGTAGATTATGAATTTGCAGGCATGCTTTATGCCGCGTGCGTGAGGAGCCCGAAGCCCAGGATAAAGATACTCGGCATATCGGATTCCAAGGCAAAGAAAGTTCCGGGATTTGTAACTTTGGTTACATTCAAAGACGTGCAGGGCGCAAATAAGTGGCCTCTTGTGATACATGATTACCCGTTTCTTCCTGAAAACGAGGCAAAATTCGCCGGCGAAACAGTTGCTATTGTAATCGCGGAATCCCGGAATGCCGCCCGCCAGGCCGCAGACCTCGTTGAAGTAAAGTATAAAGAGCTTCCATTCATTGACAGCCCCCTGAAAGCCCTTGAAAAAAATTCAATCAGGATTTACGGTTCCGACAACGTATTCTCAAAATATGTGATTAAAAAAGGCAATGTTGAGACCGGTTTTAAAAAAGCCGATGTTATAGTTGAAGACGAGTTTGCAACAAATTATCAGGTCCATTCATATCTTGAACCCCAGGGCGCAATTGCAGCGCCTGAGCCGGATGGGGGGGTGACTGTTTACAGTTCCACACAATGTCCTTTTTATGCGCATGATGCTGTTGCTGCGGCTCTCGGCGTGGGTTTTAACAGAGTCAAAGTGATTCAGACTGTGATTGGCGGGGGTTTTGGAGGCAAGGAAGATGTGCCTGCTTTAGTGGCTGCTCATGCAGCTATATGTAGTATGAAAACCGGAAAACCGGTTAAAATGATATATGACAGGAAAGAAGATTTCCTGTCAATGTCAAAAAGGCATCCTTCTTGGTCAAAAATAACCTATGGCGCCGCAAAAGACGGAAAGATTATTGCATGCAAAGTCAAATATGTGCTTGATGCGGGTGCATATTCCACGCTTTCACCAATAGTTTTGTGGAGAGGCGCAATTCACGCCGCAGGGCCTTATAAAATAGACAACGTACTGATTGAAGCTTATGCTGTTGCTACAAACAAAGTTCCGTGCGGGGCTTTCAGGGGATTCGGCCAGCCTCAGATATGTTTTGCTCAGGAGTCTATGATTGACGGCCTTGCGGAAAAGCTTAAGATTGACCCTCTTGAATTAAGGCTTAAAAATATTCTGAATCCCGGAGACAGAACAGCGACAGGACAAATGATAAACTTTTCCTGCGGATTGAAAGAAGCGCTTGAAACCGTAAGAAAAAAATCAGAATGGGACGAAAAAATAAAAAAAGGTGATAAGGTGATAAGGCAAAAAGATGATAAGGCAAGAGGTATTGGGGTTTCAGTCACTTATTACGGCGTGGGACTTGGCGCAAAGGGCAGGTTTCTGGACAGGGCAGGAGCGTACATAAACGTTTTTAAAGACGGCGCTGTCAGCGTAAACGTGGGAAACACTGAAATGGGGCAGGGAGCCCTGACTGTTCTGAGCCAGATATGCGCCGAGACTTTAAACGCTCCGTTAGAGAACATAAGGCTTGAGGAAGTTGACACTTCAAAAGTCCCGGATTCCGGCCCTACGGTCGCAAGCAGGACCACTTTAATGAGCGGGAACGCAATAATTGAAGCAGCAAGACCGTTAAGAGACAGGATTTTCACCACTGCCAAAGACATGCTTGTCTCAATGCAGAAACACGGTTCAAAATGTAGCGGCGGATATAAATCCGCTAAAAATTTAGAAGCTTCAAACGGTGTTTTCAGGCTTGGGAATGCAGAAATTTCTTTCAATGAAGCCGTAAAAGAATGCTGGACACGCCGGCTTAAAATGTCGGAGCAGGGGTGGTATGCGGCTCCAGCCACTTCATATAACGTTGAAGACGGTCAGGGCGACGCGTACGTGATATATTCTTATTCCGCAAACATTGCTGAAGTTGAAGTTGATGCGGAAACAGGCGTA
>JACQWV010000044.1 GCA_016209085.1 Elusimicrobiota bacterium | reverse complement strand
TTGCTTGCGGGCTCCTGCGCCGGCGCAGGAGCGGGGGGTGGAGGAGCGGAATCCTTGTTCAGATTGGCAAAGATTGAACTCAATTTTGAATCAGGTTTGTTATTTTTCTCTTTAGCCATATAAATCAGGATTAAGGATTAAGAATTAAGAATCTTATAACTTACTACTTACCGCTTAATCCTTATCACTTACTACTTAATTCTTACAACTTACCACTTAATTTTTTCCTAAATTTCGCTATTCGCTACTTTATCGGTATCTTAAACCAGAAAGTTGAACCTTTGCCGGGTCCCTGGCTCTGGGCGCCTATCTGGCCTTTATGCAGGCGTATTATTTCATTTGCTATTGCCAGGCCGAGTCCCCAGCCCTGTTTTTTCAGAGCCTCGTCTTTCAGGGATTTCACCTGATAGAATTTCGCAAAAATCTTTTTGGTTTCTCCCGGGTCCATGCCTATTCCGGCGTCTTTTACGTACACGCCGATGAATCTGCCTTCCGATTTCGTCCTGATTTCTATTTTTCCTCCCGGGGGGGTGAATTTAAGGCTGTTGTTTAACAGATTCAAAACCACCTGCGAAAACCTGAATTTATCCCCCGTGACCCTGAGGTTTTCGGGTATTTCCCTTCAGGGAAACAACCCGAAACGGCCAAATGTCAAAGGTTTTTGCAAATCAGAAATGGCTGCAAATTTGCTAAAGGAGCGATTTGCGGGCCTGCCGAGCTATGCGAGGCGGGCGAGTTGCGCAAGGCGCTGACAAAGGCGCAGGGAATAACGGCGTTAAAAACCCCGGCATGAGCGAGTCTGCAATTTGCAGCTATATCTTTGCAGAACTTTCTTGGGACAGCCGTGCTGCGAATAGGCAAAGTAATCCCTGCGTACGCAGGGATGCCACTACAGGGAAGAGTGCGACGAGAGACCCTTGACAAAATTTAAATTCCCTTTTATCCTATTAATATAAGATATGGCATTTTCACTCATTCTCTTTTTGATATTGGCGCCGGCCGCCGGTTTACGGGCCGAGATTTCCGCAAGCCCGGTTGTCTCCTCTCTGACCATAGTTGAAATAAAATCCGTTGAATCAGACGGCCAAACCGGCGGGGATGATTTTGCGATATTCAGATTCAACATAATAGATAATCCCGAGACGTCGGCAAGAAGCCTTGTCCGCATTCTGGTAAAACTTGACAAAAAAGACGCCGACGTTTTTATTCAGGATCAATTGAACAGAATTGCGGAAATGATGTACAGACTTAACGAGAGCGTAGATGATGACAGGGAAATAATCGGCTGGCTTGCTCCGTTCGGGATAGTCCCTCTGCGGGGCGTTCACCGCAGGGACAATAAAACAGCGGACAGTGGACAGGGAACCGGGGTGGGCGGACAGGAGCCGCCCCGCCATGTGGCGGGGCCCCTGCACAAGGTTATGGAAATACGGAGGGATATAAACGAGGGAAAGAAGCAGGAAGTTGAAAAGAAAATTGAAACGCTTGTTCAGGAGTATCCCAAAAACTCGTCCGTTCATACGGCTGCGGCCGAATATTACAATGAAATGCAGAATTTCGCCCTTGCGGAAAGATCCGCCACCTCGGCCATAGAACTGAACCCCAAAAACGCGGACGCGTACAAAACCAGGGCAGTGGCAAGAGTAAACCTTGAAGACAGAAACGGCGCGATCAACGACATAAAGAAAGCGATGGAGATTGATCCCCAGGACGAATCTTCAAAAATACTTTCCGCTCTTATAGAAAGCAAACGAAAAATACCTTCGTTAAAGAACCTTTCATCGGCGCAGGAAGTAAAAAAGTTTTTTGAAGGGCCCGCGTACGACGAGGAGGGAGCCGTTGTCGGAGGCCAGGCCATGCCCGGCATCGCCCCGGCGGTTCAGCCCGGTGAAAACGGAATAGATTACGCCAAGTCAAACATTTATTTAAAAACAGCTGCGTCAAAAATAAAACTGGGCGATTATGAAAGCGCCGTTAAATACGCCTCCCTCGCTGTTGAAAAAAATCCCGAAAACATCGACGCCTATCTTGAAAGAGCGAACGCCAATAATTACCTTGGAAAATACGACGACGCCGTAAGAGACGCAACTCTGGCGCTTGAATCCAATCCCTCAAACCTGAACGCGCTGAATATACGCAGCTGGGCGCTTAATAAAAAGGGCCTTTTCAAAGAGGCTGAAACAAACGCCACGAAAGCGATAAATCTTAATCCCAATTTTGCGGACGCGTGGTTTATAAGGGGTCTGGCCCGCGAGAAAATGGGAAGTTACGACCGGATGCTGGAGGATTTTAAACAAGCCGCTCTGCTGAACTCTACTTACGGCCGGAAATTCAACGATGCGGTCGCTCAGTACTCTCACAAGGCCGCAAATTTTAATTATCCCGCAAAAATTGTCGGAAACAGCCCTCAGGATAAAGGAGCCAGGCAGGAATCTTCCAAACCCAACGGGCTCAAAAGATTTCTGGTGCTTTTGATTTTCACCATTGCAGGCGGCGTATTGATCGCTCTCGGATTCCTGCACATTTTTTCTTCTTCCATGATGTCTGTCCGCGCCGGCAGAAAAGGAAAAGACACCCAGCCTGATATCCTTGCGCCGTCCGTGTTTTACGAAGGCGTCGCGTCCGGCAAGTACAGGATAGAAAAGAAGCTGGGAGAAGGGGGAATGGGCGTGGTGTATGAGGCGGTTGACCAGTCTCTTGACAGAAAAACGGCGATAAAGAAAATGAACGAAGAAATAAAAATAAACGACGGCGAAAAACAAAGATTTCTTCAGGAGGCGCGCACCGTCGCCATGCTTCATCATCCGAACATCGTGGAGATTTACACCATTTTTGAGGAAGACGGCAACATATATCTGGTGTTTGAATATGTGGACGGGCAGTCTCTTGAGAGGCTTTTGAACAAAGAAATAAGAATGCCCCTTTACAAGGCAAAAGGGGTTTTTGACGGCATCACTAAAGCGCTTTCCTACGCCCACTCAAAAAACATAGTGCACAGGGACCTCAAGCTCTCCAACATAATGATATCGGCTGACGGTTTCGTCAAGGTTATGGATTTCGGGCTGGCTCGCCACGCCAAGGACTCGGCCGCGCGCAGCGCTTGCGGCACCGACAGCGGGCAATGCCGCCCTGTTCCGACAGCCAGGTTTTCAAGCAAAGAAGTTATCGGCAGTCCCGCTTACATGGCGCCGGAACAGGAAGTCGGAATTTTCTATAAACAGAGCGACGTATTTTCCCTCGGCGTGTGCCTCTACGAGGTTTTGACCGGCGATTTGCCTTTCAAAGGCCCCGACTATCACTATCAGAAAGCGAATAAAATTTACTATCCTGTTTCGTCCATGGTTGACGGAATTTCGGAAGAAGTTGACGCGGTGATAGACAAAGCTCTTGACCCCGACCTTGACAAGAGATACAAAAAGGTTGAAGAATTCCGCTTTGCCCTCATGAAAATAACCTAACCTTTTCAACCTCGTAGGTTGAAAATTTTGGTATAATGTAAATTATATTCAACCTACGAGGTTGATGGTGGTTAATATGAGAAAAGAGAAATTGGTATCGGATGAAATATATCATGTATTTAACAAAAGTATTGCTTCATATAAAATTTTTAATAGTGACGATGACTACGATAGATTTCTATATGCAGTAAATTATTACACAACCGATAGAAAGGGAAGTTTTTCCTCATTTTTAAAGTCAAAAGAAAAAACAATTAATCATTCTGATGGAAAATATGTAAAGATAGTATCTTATTGTTTTATGCCAACACATTTTCATTTAGTGCTTAAGCAACTTGAAGAAAATGGGATAGTAAGGTTTATAAGCAATCTTTCAAATAGCTATGCGAAATATTTTAATCTTAAACATAATAGGAAAGGCCCTTTATGGGAAGGCAGATTTAGAAATGTTTTAGTAAAAACTGACGAACAGATTTTGCATTTAACAAGGTATATTCATTTAAATCCCGTTACGGCTTATTTAGTGGACAAGCCAGGGGATTGGAGATATTCGTCTTATAGAGAATATTTAAATGTCTCTGATAAAAAAATTTGCAGTTATTCTGATATTTTGGTGGTAAAGCCGGACAAATATAAAGAATTTGTTGAAGACAGAATTTCATATCAGCGAGAACTTGCCAAAATAAAGGAACTGATTTGTGAATAACCTTTTTAACCCCGCGGGTTGGAAAAAATGCCCCAATAGAGATTCTGCTAACCCGCGGGGTTAGGTGCGGTTATATGAAAAAAGTCGTTCTGATTTTTTCTATGCTTCCGGTCTTGTCCGGATGCGCTTTTATAAAAACAAAGATAGCCGCTTACTATATTTCAAAAGCGGAAAAACCCCTTTCATCCCGGACAGCGATTGCCGACGCCGAGTTCATAAAAGCTTACGGATACGTTGAAAAAGCCCTTGAATACGACCCGAAAACTCCCGAAGCCGTTCAGGCGCTTGATAAATTGACGGATGCCGCGTACCGCGCTGGATTCAGCAATGCCCTGGAAATTGAAATAAACATATTCGGCAGATACCTTAAAAACAATCCGCATTCATGGGAGGCGTATCTCGCGATTATAAATTCAGTCGCTTTAGTGGGTGATTTGTATTTTCTGAACGACATGGTCGGCGTTCTTTCAAAAATGTCCGCTGATTTAGCGGGCAAACCCGGCTTTTACGAAGCTAAAATCTGTCTTGCGCTTGTTTACGCGGCGATGGCGCCGTGGGTTGAATCCCAGGGCTATGTTAATGTGAATAAAAACTCAAACATATTGCTTGAGAAGACGAAAGAATACGCGGCTCTCCTGAAAAAACTTTTAGAGTTAAAACAGGATATTGCAAAAATTGAAGCTTCAAACCCGGAATTCAAAAAGCAGGCGTCCTCTCGGATACTTTCTTCCTACGAAGTAGCCGTCGGCGATGTTTTTAAAAATCAGAAAGAAATAGCGAGAATGTTTAAGATATCGGAGGATATCGCTTCGGACGAACAGTTCGCAAAAGCCGTTGAACTGACCGTGCTCGGCAACGCTTATCTGGCAGCCAGGGAATACTCAAAGGCGAGGGCAATGTATCAGGGGGCTTTGAGCAACTATCCGGATTTTATAGATGCCAGGAAACAGATGCTGGAGGCGGATTTTCAGGAAGGGGCGGGACTCGGGATAATAGAGAACCGGCTGAAAACGGCGCGCCAGCTTCTCTATAGCGCTTACGAGGACAGCGAGGACGTAATAGAGTTCGCTCTTGAGAAAGGAAATTTCATGCCTTTTCTGTCGAAAGAGAAGTTCATCGCCGAAATTTATTCGCTGAAGGCCGCTATTATATCCGCCATAAACGCGGTTGACAGAGACAAACTCAAAGGCAGGGAAAAGTGGGAAATGCAATTTAAATATCTTCTTGAGGAAGCCTTAAAATTTAATCCTGAAAACCGCCTGGCCATGGACCTTCTGGACCGTTATAAAAAAGAAGGATTCTAATACAAGTCTCAGGTCTCAAGTCTCAAGTCACAAGATGATTATCTGGCTGCTTTTTTATATATTTTCCGGACACCTTTATGGCGTGGAAATTTCAACAAAACCCGAAAAAGGCGAATTCTTTTTAAACATAGTCAAAGACAGGCATGATTCCAAAGTTTCCTTTGACTACGCTGTTAAATGGGATTTTAAAGACATATCCGGCATGCATCTTAAGGATTTTTACGCCGGTTTAGCCTTCTTCGGAAAATGGGACATAATAGAGCGTACCAGAATAAAATTTTCAGTTTATTCCCTGCTTGACGATTTAACCGAAAATTTTGAGGACCAGATGGGAGAACTGTTGGTAGACGAAACTTTAAGACAAATAAGCCCCCGATGGCGCGGCGTGAGCATGGAGGGGAAAAGAATGTTCATAAGAGACATTCTGTCCCTTGAAATATGGGAACTGGAGTTGTTGGGGGCTCCGAGAGAGAGTCTGGAATCTTTCACCAAAGACTAAACGGTAGCTGTTATATCGCTATTATTCCTTTTCCGGTGGAGCCGTCTATTCTTATGTCAAAGGGTCTTTGAACGCGTATGTGCTTTACGTATCCCAGATCTTCCACGGGATTCTGGCTTGCAAACCATTTCCAGTCTATCACGCCCTTGCCGCTTAAATTGTTGATTGTCAGATATCCTATTCCTATTGAAGTCACATTGTGGAAAAAATGCGTTCCATACGAAGGGTCAACCGAGAACCCTTCGTAATTTGATTCTATGATGACTTTGGAATTTGATATCTGGTCCCAGCGCACCGGAATTCCCAGATTGGGGTCGCTTGATCCCCACCTGCCGGGTCCCATCAGCACGTAATATTTGTTCTGCGCTTTCAGGTTCTGGTTGATGCTGTTTATCTGAGAGGCGATTTCAAATGTTTTGAGCGGATTAAATGTTTCCGGTTTGACAAATATTATGTCCGAAACGCCGGTTATGTAACCGTTTCCAAGGCTTGAAGAACTTGAACAGACGATATTGTTATGATTGACATTTTCAAAATTAACTTTTTTAAAAGCGCTTCTTGAAGTCATCGGTCTCATCTGGAGTATGTTGAACTCGGTAAGGTTGTTTTGAGAATCATAATCAACGGCAAATTCCATTTCAATGTTGCAGCCCATGGCATCTTTGCCTGCTTCCGCCAGATAGTTTAATATCCCGCAGAGTGGGAGCGCTTCGTTTTTGAGTATGGGCGCGAAAGTCACAACAGGAGAGCCGGGCCTGCCGATTGAGTCATAGACCATGTCGTTTTCCCTGGAATAAACGGAGCCGGTCATTGCAAGAGTTCCGTCTTCCATGGCATCCACGACATCAAAGGTTTCCATGTCCGGTTCTTTAAAGTAAGTAAAATTCTTTTCAATGTCCTGTTTAAGGGACAAAGCCATGAATTTTTTCTGTGAATTGTTGAGCATGTCGTTTATGGCTGCAAACTGATGAAGATTGCGCGGCCGGTTCGGCGAGAATCTGAGGGCGTTGTATCCTTCCACTATTGTTTTGCCCAGACCCAGCGCAATGTGCGCTATCGGGTCGTCCGGGGAAAGAGGCGGCACCGGGTAATAGTTGTAAGACTGGAGAATCCCGGAAAACAGCGGATAAAACCTGTCGTTTGAATAGGTTCTTCCCACGACTTTTTGCAGAATGACGGCCATTTTTTCCTCGTCCGCCGGATGGGGCGTAAATTTTCTGTATGCCCGGGCTTCTTTTGAAAAAGTGGAAGCGTAGATGTATTTGATTGCTTTGGCCAACAGTTTAAACCTCAAATGCGGATATCCATGGTTGTTGCTCAGCATATAGGTTTTATAAATACCGGCAAAAGGCTGGGTTTTTGAATCTTCAAGAATGGAAGACGATCTTACGGCAAGGGGAGCTTTTATCGCGTCCAGAACTGAGGAGAGGTCGTTTGTTATGTAATCCGGAAGCTCGGCTTTTTCAAAGATTTCGGCGGTTTTTTCAGTCGCATCTGACTCGCTCATGAGAGAATTAAGGTTGTTCTGCTCCAGGAAAAAGTCAAATACGTCCGTCGCTATCACGACGGTATTGGGAACGGTTACGACCGTATTTGGAAATTTTTCCGAAAAATCCTTTTTGCTCATGAGAAAATCAACGAAAGCCAGACCCCGCGCCTTGCCGCCTATTGAGCCTCTTCCTATTTTCGTAAAAGGAGCGTCCGCGTTGAAATGTTTTCTGTCAAATTTGAGAATGGCGCCCAGTTGCGTTTTATATACGAACTGGTGCAGGGTTTCTATCAGGTATTTTCTGAGTTCTTCTCCGTCTTTGAATTCCGATATCTTCTTGGGCCTGAGGTTATACGCTATTTCAAATTCGCTTCTTGCAAAAAGCCATTTTGAAAAATGGTTGCTGCCCGCGTGATAGAGAATGGAATCCGTCGGAACGGTTTTAAGGAGTTCTATCAGAGTGTGCATGTCCTGCGCGCGCGATATTTCCCTGCCGTCCCTGCCGGTGAAAACAAAATCGCCGAAACCGAAATATCTGACGATGAAATTCTGGATTTGCCTTCCGATATCAGGGGCGAGCTTGTTTAGGAACGAAGCTCCGATTTCCCCGGATTTTTTTGAGTAAGCGGCGTTTGAAGACTGTATCAGGACCGGCATATCCGGGAGTTCCTGTTTAATCCGGCGCGTAAGAGCCAGACCCGCCTCTGTTTCTACCTGTCCGGATCGCGGAAATTCCACGTCCGTTATCACGCCCAGTAGGTTTGATTTGTATTTTTCGTAGAGCTCCCATGCTTTTTCGTACGTGCCTGCAAGCAGTATTTTGGGCCTTGCTTTCAGACGGAGCATTTTCTTGCCGGGATTGAGCTCGTCGGCCATGACTATCTGCGTCTGTTTCATGAGTTCGTAATAGATTATGGGAAGATACAGGGAATAGAACCTGACTGAATCTTCCACAAGAAGCACGGCCTGGACCCCGACTTTAGAATCATGCTCAAAATTTTTTTCGTCTTCAATCAGGCTTATTATGGACGAAAAGATTCTGGTGTCTCCGTGCCAGAGAAAAATCCTGTCCACGAGAGACAGGGTTCCGGCTGAAAGATTCATCACGTCCTGCATGTTGAAGGAAAGGAGAACCATCGGCGTTCCCGGAGATGTTTTTCTTATTTCTAACGCGAAACCGTTCATGTCCGTGTCGCCTATTTGTATCATCGCTATTATAAGGTCGAATTTCTCGGCTGAAAGTTTTCCAACGGCTTCCTCCGCTGTGGAAACCCTTTTTGTTTTCGGGGGGGTGGCGCGCAGGTGAGTATCAAAAGTCTCGCTGAACAAGACTTCCGTAAGCCGGTCGTCGTCCGCTATTAAAAAGGAGTCGTAGGGCGAGGCGACCATCAGGATGCTGCCGACCCTGTAAGGCATCAGATTTTCAAACCCGGCGGAATTCCATTCGTAATCAACAGCATGGTGTGGCATGAAAATATTTTATAAAAAAATGAGGCTCTGAATTAAATTCAGAGCCTCATTGCTTGTATCTTGAGACCTGTGTTCGGCGAATGGTAATTCGCCCGCTACTTGTAACCTGTGACTTGAGACTTGTGACTTGTCTTAGATAATTCCCTGGTCCATCATCGCGTTGGCTACTTTTATGAAGCCCGCTATGTTGGCGCCGTTCACGTAATTGCCCGGGGCGCCGTATTCCTTGGAGGCTTCCACGCAGGCCTTGTGAATGCTTTTCATTATATGATGCAGTTTTGAGTCAACTTCTTCCCTTGTCCAGCTCATTCTCATGCTGTTCTGGGACATTTCAAGACCGCTGGTTGCGACTCCTCCCGCGTTTGCCGCTTTTCCGGGGCCGTAAAGTATCTTGTTTTCAATGAATACCTCAACGCCTTCCGGAGTGGTCGGCATGTTTGCGCCTTCAGAAACGACGTAAACGCCGTTCTTGACCAGGTTCTTGGCGTCTTTTTCATTGATTTCGTTCTGGGTCGCGCTTGGGAACGCGCACTGCGCTTTTACGTTCCAGAGCGGGTTATAATCAAGCTTGGGGTCTATCTGGGTGTAGGTTGCGCCCTTGAATTTGTCCGCGTATTCCTTTATTCTGCCTCTCCTGACGTTCTTAAGCTCAATCACCCATGCCAGTTTTTCAGCTGATATCCCGGCAGGGTCGTATATGAACCCGTTTGAATCCGACAGGGTAACAGCTTTTCCGCCCAGCTGGCTTATTTTCTCAACAGTGTACTGGGCCACGTTTCCGCTTCCCGAGACGATGCACGTCTTTCCCTCAAGAGTCTCTTTGCGGGTTGAAAGCATTTCCGCCGCAAAATAAACCGCTCCGTAGCCTGTTGCCTCAGGTCTTATGAGGGAACCGCCCCAGTTGAGGCCTTTTCCGGTTAAAACGCCGGTGAATTCATTGCGCAGTTTCCTGTACATCCCGTACATGAAGCCTATTTCCCGTCCGCCTACTCCGATGTCGCCTGCCGGCACGTCCGTGTCGGGGCCGATGTGCCTGAAGAGTTCCATCATGAACGACTGGCAGAAGCGCATTACTTCGTTGTCGCTTTTTCCTTTGGGGTCAAAATCCGAGCCGCCTTTCCCGCCGCCCATGGGCAGGGTCGTCAGACTGTTCTTGAAAACCTGTTCAAACGCCAGGAATTTGAGAATGCTCAGGTTTACGGAAGGATGAAAGCGCAGTCCGCCCTTGTAGGGGCCTATGGCGCTGTTCATTTCTATTCTGTATCCCTTGTTGACCTGAATTTCGCCCTTGTCATCCATCCATGGAACGCGGAACATGATGACTCTTTCCGGCTCCACGATTCTTTCAAGTATCTTGGCTTTTCTGTACTCCGGATGCTTTTCAAGCGCCAGAGAAAGCGATTCCACCACTTCTTTAACCGCCTGATGGAATTCTTTTTCGCCGGGATTCTTCTCTGTTACTCTTGACATGAATTCAGAGGCGTATCCCGACATGTTAGAAGGCTTTTTTTCTGCTGTTGCAGTTCTTGACATTGATTCCTCCCATCAACTGCAGGTTGAGGTTAAGGCAGAGGTAGAGTTTTTTTAGGAAATTCCTTATTTTCAACCTTAACCTTTGCCTCTATCTTTACCTGTTTTTATCGCTGTTAATTTTCATAATACAAACCTAAATATACTTTGTCAATAGAAAAAATCATTAAGGGAACTGTTCGCCTCGTTCTCAGTATTATGTATAATATTTTTAGAAAAACAAATGGAGAAACAACAAATGCAAAATCATGAGAAAACGACTAATGCAATAGTATATGCAAAGTCTCTTTCAAAAGATGTGAAACTTTTTGAAATTACCAACCCTTATATCGCGCAGAAAGGTCTGCCCGGTCAATTTGTGGTCATACGGCACAGGGAAGAAGGCGAAAGAATTCCGCTTACCATCGCTGACATTGACAGGACAAAAGGAACGATAACGATTATTTTTCAGGAAGTTGGCAAGACTACCAAGGACCTCGGCAAATTAAAGGAAGGCGATTTTCTCCTTGACATTCTTGGACCTCTTGGCGTGCCGACTGAAATTGAGAAATGTGGAACAGTGGTCTGCATTGGCGGAGGCGTTGGAGCCGCTGTCATTTATCCAATCGCAAAAGCCTTGAAATCTGCAGAAAACAAAGTAATCGCAATAATAGGCGCCCGCACAAAGGAATTAGTCATCCTTGAAAACAAATTTAAGGAAATAACCGACGAACTTTACATAACTACGGACGACGGCTCTTACGGCCGCAAAGGATTCGTTTCCGACGAACTGAAAAGACTGATTAATGAAGGTAATAAAATAGACAGAATCTGGGCAATAGGTCCTGTAATCATGATGAAGGTCATCAGTGACCTCACAAAACCATACGGCATTAAGACAACAGTAAGTCTGAACCCGATAATGATTGACGGAACCGGCATGTGCGGAGGATGCCGCGTGCAGATAGGAACTGAAACAAAGTTTGCATGCGTGGACGGTCCTGAATTTGACGGCCATGCAGTTGATTTTGATTTGCTTATGAAGAGGCTTTCAACCTATACCCATGAGTGTTCCCTGATGGAACAGGGACGGATTTATCCGACCCGAATAAAAGCGGGTTTGATAAATCAAACCCCTACAAAAACCATGATATCCAAATCTAAAGATCCGTTGGTTACACTACACTAACCACTCTCCACCAGCCACTAATCACTGACTTGGAGTAATATATGGCAAAACCGCAGAAGAATCAGGTTCCGATGAGGGAACAATCCTCTGAAAAGAGAACTAAAAATTTCAACGAAGTTCCTTATGGATACTCTCCGGATGAAGCGATGCAGGAAGCCGCAAGGTGCATTCAGTGCAAAGACGCTCCGTGCGTAAAAGGCTGTCCTGTTGAAATAGACATTCCCGGCTTTATAAAAGCAATCAAAGAGGGGGATTTTAAAAAATCAATCCGCATAATGAAAGAAAAAAACGTTATGCCCGCGATATGCGGAAGAGTCTGTCCGCAGGAAGACCAGAGCCAGAAAGTCTGCACGCTTTGCAAAATCGGCGAACCTTCCGCAATAGGAAGGCTTGAGAGATTCATTGCGGACTGGGAAGCTCAATCGGGTGAAATTGAAATCCCGCCAACGCCTGAACCAACCGGCAAAAGAGTCGCTGTGGTCGGCTCCGGTCCCGCAGGGCTGACCGTTGCCGGAGACCTTATAAAAATGGGGCACGAAGTAGTGATTTTTGAAGCGCTCCACAAACCCGGCGGGGTTTTAGTGTATGGAATTCCGGAATTCAGACTGCCGAAATCAATAGTGGCAAGAGAAGTGGAGTACATTAAAAAATTAGGGGCAAAATTGATAACTTCGTTTATCATAGGCAAAACCGAAACCGTTGACGAATTGCTTAAAGAATTTGACGCGGTTTTTATCGGAACCGGGGCAGGGCTCCCGAAATTCATGAAAATCCCGGGAGAAAATGCTCTTGGAATTTATTCGGCAAACGAGTATCTCACAAGGTCAAATTTAATGAAGGCATATCTCTTTCCCCAATATGACACCCCCATAGTCCGGGGAAAAAGAGTAGCGGTCATAGGCGCCGGCAATGTTTCAATG
Source organism: Elusimicrobiota bacterium (assembly GCA_016209085.1). GTDB lineage: Bacteria > Elusimicrobiota > Elusimicrobia > Elusimicrobiales > UBA9959 > JACQWV01. The sequence continues at coordinate 22,779 of JACQWV010000044.1, read as the reverse complement.
GATTCCGCGAGAACGGCGCTGAGGCTTGGAGCGGAAAAATCAATGATTATCTACAGGCGTTCCGACGAGGAAATGCCTGCCAGAATTGAAGAAATAGAGCGGGCAAAGGAAGAAGGAGTGGAATTTCATTTACTGACCCTGCCGATCCGATATTTTATCGATGAAAAAGGCTGGGTCAATGAAATAGAGTGCATGAAAATGAAGTTAGGCGAGCCGGATTCTTCAGGCAGGAAACGGCCGATACCCATTGAAGGCTCAAATTTTAGAATGCCTGCGGATGTTGTTGTGGTGGCAATAGGCCAGTCTCCGAATCCGCTTGTGCCGAACACAACCCGGGATTTGAACATGGGCAAACACGGAAACATAATAATTGACCCCTTGACTGCCAAAACCTCAAAGAAAGGGGTGTTCGCGGGCGGGGATATTGCAACGGGCGAAGCGACTGTCATCCAGGCAATGGGAACAGGGAGAATCGCCGCCCGGGCCATTGACGAATACATTACTGAGTTTCGCAAAAATTGGTAAAAAAGTCTTGACAAATTAACTTTTACCTGCAATAATTATATACTGAGCTTTGCAGAAATGGTAAATCCTCACTAAACGCCGTTATGTCAGGCAAAAATGTAGGGGCTCAATTCATTGAGCCCGTCCCTGCGTACGCAGGGACTGTCCCGTCCTTATAATTCAAGGATAGGGACGACCCCTACACCAACGGCGTTGACTGAATACTTACCAGAAATGTCTTTTTATTAAGAAATTTGAAGCGCGCTGGTTTTTTTTATTTTTTGAAAAACTATGTTATCCAATCTCCTGTCTTCAGTCTTCCCGCAAAAACAGATAATAGGCATTGATATAGGAAGTTCATCGGTAAAAATCGCTTGTTTTTTAGAGGAAAAAAAGAAACTTTTTCTTAAAGAATGGGGGCATATCCCCTTTAATTTCAAACCGGATACCCCGCCCGATGAGCGGAAGGCTTTGATTTCGCGCGAGATAAAAAATTTTTTAAAAAAAAGACAGATCCAATTCAGATACGCCGCAACGGCCGTGTCCGGAAATTCCGTCATAGTCAGGTACGTCAAACTGCCTAAACTTGCCAAAAAACAGCTTGACCTGACCATCGCTGTTGAGGCCGAGCCGTTTATCCCGTTTGACATAAAGGACGTGAACCTGACGTATCACATACTCAGCGACATTATGGAAGAAGGACAGCCAAAAATGGAAACTGTGCTCGTGGCGGCCAAGAAAGAGCTGGTGAAGGATAAACTTGAAATTCTGTCCGAAGCCGGGCTTGAACCCGTTCTGATAGACGTGGACTCCTTTGCGCTGGAAAATATTTATTCATACGTTCATCCCGAGGCGGAAAGTTCCGCAGTCTTGTTCCTGAATATCGGGCACAGGGTCACGAATCTTTCAATCGTATTCCAGGGAGTCACCAAAGTAGTGCGCGACATCTTCATAGCAGGCGTCACTTTTGACAAGGCCATAAATAAAATTTTAAAAAGCGACTTGGCGCAGGCCGAAGCCCTCAAAAAATCCAAGGCCGTGCTTCTGACTACCGAAGAAAAAGAAGCGGCCATAGAGCAATACGACAGGGAAGGGATAGGGGTTTCAAAAGCCATAACAGGGGTTTTGAAAGATTTGCACAACGAAGTTTCGCGTTCAATAGATTTTTATCTTTCCCAGGGCGTTGAACATTCAATATCAAAAATAATTTTGACGGGCGGAATGGCGAATCTGGGAAACATCACCAAATTTCTTTCAAACGAATTCAAAGTGCCGGTGGAAATTTTAAACCCCTTTTCTTTTCTCAACGGCGCGGAGAAGAACATTCCGAAAGACGTTTTGCCGTCTCTTGCAGTGGCAGCCGGGCTTGCCATCAGAAAGATGAGGGATTGGGAATGAACGGCAGTAACCAGTAACAGGAACTGGCAACCTTGAATATGATTAAAATTAATCTTCTGCCGCCTGAGCATCTTGCTAAAATAAGACAGAAAGAGTTTATATTGAAAGCGGCTTTTACCGGCGCGGCGGTTTTTCTGGCGCTGGCCGGAGCGTCGTCTTTCTATTATTCAAAATCGGCGAGACTGGAATCCCTCCTTCAGCAGAAAGAGGCTGAGTTGAAAATACTGCAGAAAGACGTTGAGCAGGTTAAAAAAATAGAACAGGACATAGCGGAGCTGGAAAAATATCTTAATTCCATAGCAAAGATAAATCAGGGAAGGCTCCTCTATACGAGTTTCATGCAGGATCTGCTCGTGGAGCTTCCGTCTACCATATGGTTTACCAATCTGTCTACGAGTTTGAGCGGGAATACTCTGGGCTTCAATGCTTCCCTGTTTTCCAATTCGTCTTATGATTTGGCTTACTGGATAAATTATCTTGAAAAAAATTCCAAATATTCCGAGGTGGTTATAAGCGGCATATCCGTCAGCGAATCGGACACGGGGAAAACCCTGAGTTGCCCAGTCAGCGCCAAATACCTTTATAAATAACCATGAAAAACCTCCAGCTTACAAAAGAACAGATTCAGAAAATAGCCGCGGCCGTGGTCGTCGGAGGGCTTGCTGTCTATTCGTATGTGAGTTATTTCTGGCTGCCTCTGTCAAAAAAAATATCCGAGAATAACGCAAAAATAGAAGCCATTGACAAGGACATAACGAACGCCAAGAGGCAAAAAGAGAAATTCAAGGACCTGGAAGCCGAACTCGGCTCTCTGAGGATAGAAAAAGAAGCAGCGCAGAAAAAACTTCCTGCAGAAAAAAAATTCCCCGATTTATTAAGAACCCTGACGGACCTGAGCAAAAAATACAACATCAGCATACAGGCGATAAATCCGGCCGGCTCCGCGCAGATAGAATATTTCACAAAGGTTTCCTACAGCCTGTCCGTCAGGGGGACGTATCATTCTTTAGGCAGGTTCGTCACGGCCATCGGAATCCAGGAAAGGATACTTTCTATTGAAAACATAACGATGTCGGCTTCTCCCGGCCAGGACGGCTCTACGATTTCCGCAAATTTCACTCTGGTGGCTCAATTCATTGAGCCCGAAAAATATGCGGGTCGGATGAATCCGCCCCTGTTCCATCAGGGAACAGGGGCTGTCCCGTCCTTATAATTCAAGGAGAGGGACGACCCCTACACCAACGGCGTTGACTGAATACTTACGAAGAATGAATATCCAGTAACCAGTAAATAACATATGATGAAATTTTTAGCGGCAGCATTTGTGTTATCGGCGTGCCTCGGCTCCGCAGAAGCAGGCGAGCCTTACAATACTATCGTGTCCACGCAGGTTTTGAGAGTTGAGCAGATTTATCGTCCGGTCGTTTACAGGGATCCCCTTGTCCAGTCAACGGTTTACGGCGACGCAAAAAGCAAGGCCGCGCCTGAGGCGAATGCCGTTGAAATCGCAAAAAGCACTTTCACGGTATACGATCTGGAGCTTACCGGCCTCATGGAAGATTCAAAAGGAAAACAGGCCATGCTTATTTTCATTTTAAAAGCAGGCAGACTATTTGACGGCAAAAAAAATACGGTAAAAGGAATTACAGGCATCATACGCGGCAAGCAGGTAGTTCTCATGACCGAAGATAAAAAGGTGGTTCCCCTGAATTTTCAGGAACAGGAAATCCCGTAATCAGGTGATAAGATTATAAGTTGATAAGGTGATAAGTAATTCCTCCACTCGCTGAAAGTCGGTGATGATTATGCTAATGAACGGTGTTTGATGAAATTTTTTGGGCAGAAATGAAAATAAATTTTTTGAGAGGTTTGATGAAATATGACTAAAAAAATAGCGTCCATATTGGCAATATTAAGTCTGGTGTGGAACAATCCTGCTGTTATGTTTGCGGTTGAAAATGCGTTTATAAAATCCGTGAGGGTTTCTGCCGAGAGCGTTTACATATCGGCGGATAAACCTGTAAAATACAAAGCTTGCTTTCACCGTGTCCAATCCTCCGAAAATAGTCGTTGAAATACCGGATTCCAGACTTAAGGTGCTTGAGGAAATACCTTCAACCGGAAGCCTGCTTAAAAGAGTAAGGACGGGGCAGTACCAGACAAAACCGACGGGCGTTTCAAGGATAGTTCTTGAGCTTTCCCAGAAGGCGGCTTACGACATAACAGCCAAAGGGAATGAAATCATAGTGGTTGTCGGCGGAAAGCTTTTCAAAAGCAAATTCCCTGTCAAGGACGCGCCCGCCGAGGAACAAAAGCCGGATTTACTGGGAGATGAAAAGCAGGCCAAAGAAACGGCTTCAGTCCCTATCGTAATTCCGCCCAACGAGCCTGCCAGAACAGAACCTTCAACGCCGTCTCTGTCCAGAAAAACGCGGCCGGTATATTCCAGGAGCATAATTGAAAATCTGTCCAAGGATCCGATTAGTTTTGAATATAAAGACGCGGATATCAGAGAAGTCATAAGCATGCTTGCCTCAAAAATAAACGTGAACATAATATATTCCGAGGACATATCCGGCAACATAACCATAAGCCTTGCCAGGGTGCCTTTTGACGAGGCTTTTAAAACCGTTCTGAACGTCAAGGGTTATGCCACCCAGCAGGTCGGCGACAACATTCTACGCATTGCTTCTCCCCAGACCTTTGTGGCTGAGCAGAAGAAGGCAATGCCCCAGACAAGGGTTTTTTTCCTGAGCTACATCAAAACTGCCGACGCCAAAGCCCAGGTGGAAAGCGTTTCATCGGCTGAAGGAAGAAAAGCGGTCTGCTCTATTGACGACAACAGCAATGCGCTGATTGTGACCGACACGCCTTTAGGTCTTGAACAAACCGCAAGATTCATAAAAAGCGTTGACAGGCCGCCGAAGCAGGTTTTGATAGAAGCAAAACTCGTGGAGGTCGCGCTTGACAGCGGATTTCATTTCGGAATCCAGTGGTCGGGTTATACCCAAAAGGACGGCGCTTATGTAGGCGCCGGCGATACAGCCAATATGCTGGGACTTACTTCCAGCGGATTGCAGTCTCCGTATAAATCAGACACGATTCCGGCGCCGACCGTAAGCGTGCCTACGCCCAAGGGCATATCCGGTGGGACAGGCGTGAGTCTTCCTGCCAACGTAATATACGGGGCTTTCAGGCTGGGCAAAATAGCGGGCAATTACATGATTGACAGCGCCATATCTATGGCTGCAAGCAAGGGCAAGGCAAAAGTGCTTTCAGACCCCAAAGTTACTGCTTTAAACAATAAAGAATCAACCATAAACATCACGAGCCAGATACCCTACACGACAACCGAAACCACGCAGACCAATCCGCCTGTTTCAACAACAAAGGTTACCTACATCACCACGGGAATAGTTTTGAGAGTCATGCCCATAATAAACAGCGACGGCAGGATTACGCTTAAAATCAATCCGAGCGTGAGCCAGCAGTCGCCGACCATTCCTGCGACCGCCGGGGGCGCTCCGGGCATAGACACAAGAAGCGTGGATACGACCGTTATCGCCAAAGACGGGGAGACCATAGTAATCGGCGGTCTTATAAACGATACCCAGATTGAAGGAATTTACAAAATTCCCCTGCTCGGCGACATTCCTCTTTTAGGATGGCTCTTTAAGAAAAAGTCTTCCACCAGAGACAGAAGGGAGCTTTTGATTTTCGTAACTCCGAGGATTATTGAAATATAATGAATGCTTAAGTTTTTGTTGTGTTCGGTTTTACTGTTTGCGCCTTTGCTTCAGGGAATCTGGAATTTTAAAATTCAATTTGCCGTTTCAGTTCTGTTTTTTTTATTTTTCAGTTTCCTGCTTGTCCGCTCAATTCTTGCGCATACTGCCGCGCCCTTTGTAATTTCCAGGGAAAATATACCGCCTATCTGCGTTTTGTTTTTGGCGTTTTTGTCTTTTCTGCTGTCTCCGGTTAAAACCCTTATCTACCATGACCTTATTAATTTTTCAATCGGGATTGCCGTATTTTATATCGCATTAAACGCTGACAAGGGCTCTGAAAAATATTTTAAAATCTGTCTGCGCGTCTGCGCATGGTTCGCAGCCTGCCTCGGCGCGTATCAGAAGTTCGCCCTGGCCGAAGAGGCGCTCTATTCTTCTTTTCTCAACTCGAATGCGTTCGCTCTTTTCATTTTAATGATGATTCCTTTTGCCGTTTCAATAAAAGATTACCCGCTTATTTTACTCCTTGCCTTTAATTTGGTTTTTACGGGTTCTGCAGCCGGTTTTTTGAGCCTGGCGGCTGTTCTTTGGGTTTTCTCTGTAAACCCCGTTAGAAATCCGCCCTGCCCGAAGGGCACGGCGGCAGCCCCGCCTATGGCGGGGCTTATTTCTAACGGGGTAAAAAATTCAGGAAAAGGAAGAAAATGGATTTTGCTCTTATCAGCTATTCTGATTCTGTTTGCTTATTTTTCAGCCGGTTTTGATTTAAAATCAGTTTATGACAGAATAATATGGTGGAAATCGGCTTTTAAAATGGCGCTTGACAGGCCTGTTGCCGGTTTCGGAACAGGGAGTTTTTTATACATATATCCCGCGTATCACGCGCCGGTTCAATGGGGGACCTCGTCAATTTACGTTCATAACTACTTTCTAGAATTTCTTTCCGAGAACGGATTCCCTGCTTTTGCAGTATGGCTCTTTTTTCTGTTTAGCCGTTTCAGGCAGATAGAGGGCTGGAGAAAATACTCTATCCTGGCCGCTCTTTTTCACTCTGTTGTTGATTTCGGTCTGGCGCTGCCCGGCATTTTCTGGGTTTTCTGCTACATAATAGTGCCTGAACCCATTCCAACCCCGCGGGTTAGCAATTTTTCCCCAATGAGGATTTTGCTAACCCGCGGGGTTGTTAAGGTTATGCCGGCGGTTTTTGTAATCTTTTGTTTAATGCTTGCGTTTATCAGTTTTTCAGTAAAGGAATTCAGGGCTTCTCTGGCGCTTGAGTCTGCGTCAAAATGCCGCCACCGCCTCTGGCGGGGCTCCGCAGAATGCGGTAGTCAAACAGGAGACGTAGAATGCGTTTTGCAGAAGATCCAGGCCGTAGATTCAGCCGGAGAATCCCCGCTTGCGTTAAATTTTCTCGGCGATGTTTATCTTGACATGGCGCAAAGCGCAAAGGACAGACGTTTGTTTTTTGAATCGGCCGTCTGCTTTGAAAGGCTTCTGCTTCTGAATCCCTATGATTCCTCAGCCTATTTCAAGCTCAAACTGATATACGAAACCAATGGAGAACAGGAGTTGAAAACAGCTCTTCTGGAGAGAAGGTCAAAAATTTTCAAATGGTAAAAACATTTTCAGAAAAAGCGGAACCTTACGGTCTGCCTTTTTTCCTGTGCCTCTCTATGTTTCTCGGCGGGCTGAGAACTTCTCAATCCTGGTTTCTTTTTTCAATCTTATTTTCCCTTTATGTCGTATTCTTTAAAAACAAAATAAAATTCTGCGATTCCGGGCCATGGCTGTTTTTCCTTGTCTGGCTTTTGGCAGCTTCGGTTTTTTCAGTCGACATTTTAAACAGCTTCGGGCAATTCGGCAGATATCTTATGTACGCGCTTTTTTTTGCGATTGCCTCAAATCAATCCGGCAATAAAAATTCGGTTTTTGCCTGGAAAGCGGTTTTGGTTTCAGCGGGTTTTGTCTCGGCATTCATGGTATGGCTGCAGTTCCTTTTAGGAAAACCCCTGACAGGATTTCTCTATCCGAATCCGAACTACACGGCGGCGGTAATCGTCTCTGGTTTGTGCTTTTTGTTGCCGGTTTCTTTTAAAAATGGTTCGTTGAAACTAAAAGTTTTTGCGTCAGCTCTAACGCTGTTTCTGGTTGCTACGCTTGTGCTTATAAATTCAAGAGGAGCTTATGCCGCTCTTGCGCTGGCATTATTCGTTTTTTTTCTCTATGAAAAAAAATATTTTGGATTGTTCGGCTTTGCCGTTTTTGGCATTTTGTTATTGGCTCTTATTCCGGAGAATATTCTGAACATCGCGTTAAAAACCGGGGATGTCAACTCTTTTCAGAGACTGAACATATGGAATACGGCTCTTGAAACAACAAAAGAATATCCGTTTTTCGGAATAGGGCCGGGTTGTTTTGAAAAGGCTTTTTTGATGTTTAAATTTCCGGCCTTTAACGGCGTTTCTTATTACGGCCACCATACTCATCATGCTCACAGCGAAATTTTAAATTTATCGTCGGAGGCCGGTCTGCCGGCGGCTGTTTTGTTCCTCTTTGCGTTTGCTCAAATTCTCAGGGCATCGGGCCGGAACAGGGCGGCATTGTCCGCAATCGGTGCCGAGAGCGCTGCGAACGGCCGGAACAGGGCGGCATTGTCCGCAATCGGTGCCGAGAGCGCTGCGAACGGCCGGAACAGGGCGGCATTGTCCGCAATCGGTGCCGAGAGCGCTGCGAACGGCCGGCGAACGGATTCCCTGAAAATAGTCGCGATAGCTCTTTTTTCCCAGGCATGTTTTGACGTTATTTTTTATCTCGGAAGCATCAGCATGATTTTCTGGGGAACTCTCGGTTATTGTCTGGAAAGGCGGGGGGAAACGGAGAAAGACGAAGGGCAGAGTATGAGCAGGGTCAGGGCGCTTATCGCCGTTTTTTTTATCCTTGCGGGGAATGCGGCAAAATTTAAATACGAAAATTACCGGCAGTGCCTGTCGTCGCAGAAGGCGGGATGCGTGGACAAAGCTTTAAATTTATTTCCTGATGACGCCGATGTTATCTCTGAAAAAATAAAAATGGAACTTTTAAACGGCGAAAAAACGAATCTTGCCCGCGTCCTGGCGTTCGTGAGAAAGATTCAGAAACAGATGCCGAAGTCCGCACCGCTTAAATTGATTGAATCAAACATATATTTTGAAACCGGCGATCTGGATAATGCCGCGAGGAGCGTTCTGGACGCCGTTGCAGTTGAGCCGAATTTTCTGCAGGCAAGGCTTCATCTGGCAAAGATATTTTTAAAAAAAGGAAACGTCCGTAGCGCCGCAAAGGAGATTGATTTTATCCGGAACAGGGCGGCATTGTCCGCAATCGGTGCCGAGAGCGCTGCGAACGGCCGGAACAGCCGGGAAACTTCCGTTAAATACGGACTGAGCAATTATGATAAAATGCTTTTAAGATTTGATGATGTCCAGTACGCTAAAATAAAGGCGGAAATTGAAAAAAAGCAGCAGGAGAAGTGATGGGGCAAGTAAATTGGCTGGATTACTGTTTAAAGCCCGATAGCGTTATTAAATGCGCCAGAGCAGTACTGCTTCAAAACGGGGATGAAGCATTTCCCGAAATGATTGACGCTATAAAACGGGCTGAAAGGGAAATATTGCTGGAAGTCTATTCTTTCATAGATGATTCCATAGGCAGGCTTTTTAAAGAACTTCTGATTCAAAAGTCAAAAGAGGGAGCAGAGGTGTTTTTAATATACGACGCCATAGGCTCAATCCTCACAAGCAGGGATTTTTTTTCGGACATGGAGAAGGAGGGGGTAAATGTGCTGGAATTTCATCCTCTTGTCCCGTGGAAGCCGCACTGGAACTGGTTTAAAAGAGACCATAGAAAGCTCTTGTGCATAGATGGACATACCGCGTTTGTCGGCGGATTCAACATAAGCGAATATGACGCTCCCGTGAGCATGGGAGGGAGAGGCTGGAAAGACAGCCAGGTGAAGATTGAAGGAGAATCAGCGGTTAAAGAACTTGCCGGCCTGTTCTGGGAAACATGGCATTCCGCAAAAAATCATCAGACAGCCGGTTTTCTTTCGCCTGCGCCTGCGCTTCGGTTTGAACCCGCTTCAGAGACTACGAATGGTTCCGGCATCTGTCAAATTTCTAACGGGGTTTATCTTGCAATAGTAGCCGCTTCCGGGATAAGAAATGTCAGGTCTATAAGAAGAACCTATAAATACGCCATAGACAGGGCAAAACGATACATACGCATAACAAACGCTTACTTTCTTCCGGACAGGGTGGTTTACAGAAGACTCATAAAGGCCGTGAAAAGAAGGGTAGAAGTGGCAATAATCGTCCCGGGACAGACCGACCATCCTTTTGTAAAATGGGCGTCATGGTCAATGTTTCCGCACATGATAAAAAACGGCATCAAAATTTTCGAATGGCAGGGGGAGGCGCTTCATTCCAAAACAGCCGTAATTGACGGGATATGGTCGTCAGTAGGCAGTCATAATCTTGACCATAGAAGCCTGCATTACAATATGGAGCTGAACGCCAACATTTTTGACGAAAAATTTGCAGGTTGCATGGAGGAAGCTTTTAAGAATGATTTAAAGAATTCAAGGCAAGTCAGTCTTCAGGACTGCAAAAACAGAAGACTCCTTCTGAAATTGGCGAGTAAATTCCTTTACTTGTTTCGCTCCTGGCTTTAACCTTAAAAATTCAGAAATTTTTCAGAGTTATAAATTTTGAATTATAAATTCTTAATTTAAAAATAACTCAAAATTCAACATTCAAAACTTATAATTCCCAAATTCCATGTGAGGAATTTGGGTTAATCTCCGGTCCAGATTTTTCCGTCTTTGCAGAATTTCCTTCTTTCCGTCTGACCTATTCCGAAAAAAGCGGTTGAATGCCCGTCCGCTATATCCGTTTGCCCATTTCTGTATTTTTCAATATAAAAGGCCAGTTTGGCGGCTCCGCACAAATCATTTTGCCAGCAAAGAAAATATCTGTCGTATTTCGCCGTTTTCCTGCCCGCCGAAGATATGACGGCGAAGCGGCGAATAGCCGCAGCTGTTTCGGCGGCATGCTTATCGGAGGCGGGTAAAATTCTCAAATAGTTGTATTTAACGAGTTCTTCCGGCGGGCAGTCCGTCGCTTTCATGAGCCATAAGAATTCCGGTTCGGAGATTTCCTGATAACCTTGTTTCGCCAGTCCCTGAATCCGGGCTGTTTCTTTCTCAGTCTCCGGGGACGGCGCCGGCTCATCTTCAAGGAGATAGCTTTTTTCCCCTTTCAAAGTTGAAAAATAGACCGCATGCCCTTCAATCGTAAGTTCTCCCGAACGGTCAAAAACCGACCTTCCTTTCAGGTCTCTTAAAAGAAAAACCTGTTTAAGATTCATTTCTTTTGATTCAAATAATTTTACCGCTTCCTGGGACAAAAGTTTTATGTATATTTTGTAGCCTTTCATGGTAAGCAGAAGTTTTGTCTTTCCTGAAGCGTCTGTTTTCTCAACGGTGTATTCCGGCAGCATCATCACCTTGTATTTCATGTAGTCTACGGCATTGTTTTTTTCAGCGTTTCTTATGGCTTTGAAAATTGAGACGTCCTCTTCGGTCAAATCCGGTTTGTTTTGTTTTGCGGCTTTCCGTTCCTTCAATTCCGCGAGGATTTCAGCGTTGGACATGGCAGCCGTCTGAATATCCCAGAGTTTTTCCTCGGCGGTCTTGTTGGAAGGTTCTATTTTGAGAATTTCCCCGTAAAATTTCATGGCTGATTTGAAATCGCCGGCGCTTTCATAATGACGGGCCAGAGCGGTAAGAACGTTGACATCCATGGCGTTCAGTTCATAAGCTTTTTTGTAATTCCAGAGGGAGCCTTGAACGTCGCCTAATGCTTTGAGGGATTCTGCCGTTTTAAAACGGCAGTAAGACAGGAGAATTTTGTCCGAGGAAAGGAGTTTTGCCGCTTTGCCGTATGCGTCCACGGCTTCTTTGTTTTTTCCGAGGCCCGATAAGACGTTGGCCAGAGCCAGTCTGGCCTGGGCGCTGGAATTTTTTATCGTAAGACATAAAGAATATTGTTTTTCAGCATCCAGGAGGTTGCCGGAATTTTCAAATGATTTTGCCTTGTCCATGCATTCCTCAAATGAAACCTTCGGATTTTTAGAGCGCGCGGCCGGAGCGTATTTTGCGAGCTGCTTTATCCTTTTTTGTATTACGGCGGCGAACAATCCGGAATCAGGCTCTTTCGTTTTTGCCGCGACGGATGACGCTTTCTTATAATATCCGGCGGCTGAACCGGTCTTTCCGGTTTTAAAATAAGCTTCGGCAAGGTAAAAATACGGCTTGAATGTGTCTGATGAAATTTCAGCGCCTTGATAGAAAGTTTCAACGGCTTTGGCATGGTTTCCGTTTTTTAAATAAGTAAGTCCCAGTTCCCTGTAGACGGGATATGCAGTCGGCTCAAGAGACAGCGCCTTTCTGCATCTTGAAAGGGACTGGTTCTTCAGATTGTTGTTTCTTGCCGTTTTGCATAATCCGAGATAATAAAGAAAATTTTCAGGGTCCTTTTTAAGCTGCTCCGACGTTATTTCCAAAAGACTCTGGTTGTATTTTGAAATGCCTTCCGGAACTATTTCAAGAAAAAGAGAATAACCTTCCGTATCGGAAGGATTTTTTTTCAGATTTGAGTAAAGAATTTCAAGCGCGGAATTGATTTTTCCGCTGCCGTAAAGCTCGCGCGCTTTTTCAAGATTTGCGGTCTGGCCGCAGAATCCCTGTGCAGCTAAAAAAGAAAAAGATATAAATATAAAAATAAATTTCATTATCCCCGCTGTTCACTGCCGTATATTATGCTTTAAGAATCTTCGGAAGAGTTACGCCCCTTTGCGCCTGATATTTGCCTTTTCTGTCTTTATAGGATATTTCGCAGATATTATCCGATTCAAGAAATATAAGCTGCGCTATCCCCTCGTTTGAATATATTTTGGCCGGTATCGGCGTGGTATTTGAAATTTCAATCGTCAGATGGCCTTCCCATTCCGCTTCAAGGGGGGTGATGTTCACGACTATTCCGCAGCGGGCATAGGTGCTCTTTCCGATGCACAGCCCCAGAACGCTCCTCGGGATTCTGAAATATTCAACCGAGCTGGCAAGAGCGAATGAATTGGGGGGAATCACGCAATAAGGGGCTTTTATGTCTACAAAAGATTTGGGGTCAAAAGATTTCGGGTCAATTATGGTGTTGTGCACGTTCGTAAAAACCTTATATTCGTTAGAGACTCTTATGTCGTAGCCGTATGATGAAAGCCCGTATGAGATGTTGCCTCTGGCTCTAAGGCCGTCTACAAAAGGATATATCATTTTGTTTTTGATAGACATTTCCCTGATCCATGAATCAGATTTCAGCATAATTCCTCCAATAAATTCAGTGGTAAGTGATTAGTGGTGAGTGGTTGGTTTTTCTTCGACTCATACTCTCCACTTATCACTCGCCACTAACCACTATCAGACTATTCTCTGTTTTATTTTACCCTTTTTCAGAGCGCTCTGCCTATGCAGGAAGCGGGTTAATAGAACAGGATTGCTTTGGCTACTGCTTTTGATTTTTCGAACCGATTCAGAGAGGTTTTGGATAAACCGGGTTTAAATCCGTTTTTTTCCATTTTTAAAAGGAGACTCCGGTATAATTCAGTCATTATAAACGCCGGCCTGAGCGAGGCCTTCTCGCTGTTTTGCGCCGCTTCCCGAGCCTGTTTGTAAAAAGAGCGGGCTCTCTGCGCTTCAAATTCCATCAGTTTGACGAAATTATCCGAATAAACCAAATTGCGCAGATCGTCCTGCGTATACGAAAATTTTTCCAGATCTTCAATAGGGAGATATATCCTGTTGAAATTTATGTCCTCAAAAACATCTCTTAATATGTTGGTCAGCTGAAAGGCATAACCCAGATTCTTGGCGTATTCTTCGGCTCTCTGAGACTTGTATCCGAAAATTTTCAGGCATATAAGCCCCACCACGGACGCCACCGGATACATATATTCTTTGAGTTCTTCAAAAGTTTTGTAGTTTTCTTTGGAAATATCTCTTCTGACTCCCTCAAGAATCGTCAAAAAATGTTCTTTTTCAAGTTTGTATTGCGCGGCGGCACGAGCCAGTTCCTGCGGCAAACCGGGGGAAGGCGCGCTGTAAAAGATTTTTTCTATCTCCTGCGCCCATCCGTCCAGCAGGAGACTTTTTTTCTCTTTGCTGATTCCGGTATCGTCAGCTATGTCGTCAATCGCGCGGCAATATCCGTATACAGAGGAAAGAGCCTGTCTTTGCGGCTTTGCCAGAAATAAAAAGGCAGGCTGAAAATTTGAGCCTGCCTCGTACGGTGACATAATTTATTCTATCTTTTCAAGATATTTTATAAATTTCCGCCAGCCTGAATCTTTTGCGAATGCAAGTTTATGATAGGTGTCGTGATATTCAATGAGATTGCCGGGCTTGCCCGGTATATGTATGCCGATTCCGTGAGTGTTGGAATAAGTTTTTCCCGTCCTGTCTTTGCCCAGATACACGTTCTTGATTACCAGCGCCGAAGCTATGAATTGTTTCAGGTCTTCTCCCAGAGCCGCAAGTTCTTTGGAGCCGTCAAGCGCGGGATTCAGGTTGGCGACTGTTATCTCGACGAAATGATAGAGATCCCCGTAGAAAGAAATTTCTTTTTTGGGATCTGTTGTCTCGTCTCCCACTTCAAATCTCAGGACGTCTTTCTTGGCTTTGCCGAGGGCGTTGGTATCGTTGATTTTTTGAGCGATATCGGCCCATGCTTTTACTTTCCCGGCCAGTTCCGCAAGCATGACGGCTTTTACGGCGGAAAGCTGCGTGCCGTATTTTGTCCGTTCAAGTTCGTCCAGGTATTCCGGTCTGCTATACATTTCCTTGAAAGTGTCTACCAGCAGAACCGCCGCATCGGCGGGAGAGGATTGGGGTTTTTCGGTCATTAATCTCAGAAAGTCTTCGAAATTGAAACTGGGCAGTTGAATGACTTCTTCCGAGCCCACTATGACGTCCGCATAATCTCTTATTTCGTAGGCAACTTCGGCCATTTGCATGAAACATGCCATGCTCGCGTACACGTCTATTTTCCCCGCTTCTTTAAAAAGCATGCTCAGTTCGGCGGTTTTTATGTAATTGCCCGTTTCAAAGTCATGGGAAATGGATTTTCTTTTGGAGGCTTTTGAATCGTCCAGGAGATTTTCGCCGGGTTGTTCGGGGTCTATCCAGCCCCAGCCGTGGTCCCATATAATCAGCAGATATTTTTTTGCCGGGAAATTTTCTTTTGCCCATTTAACAAAGCCCGCTGCATGCCGCCAGTCGCCCATGTCCGCCTTTTGAAATTCCATCAGCGCCGGAGATGAAATTCTGTTCATGTCGGAGTCTTTTGACACAAAATACCGTCTTGTCCCGGACCAGTCGCCGTCAACCTGCGTGTCGTTTTCAAGTCCTTTTGACCGGCCTAATTCCGCGACTATGTTTATTTTGCCGCTTGAGCCGGCTGTTTCAAGCCTGTTCATGTCCCTCACGGCAAACGGCTCTATGTTGCTTTTCCCGTTTATATAGACCATTATGGTCCATTCTTTAAGATTCTCTTGGGGATTCGCGTCAGGAGAGTTCTCCGCCGGCAGCGATGCGCGGTTTGCAGAAATCCGCTCGGAAGTTACGGAATCAATATCCAGGTTGTCCGAGGCAAGAGTGAAAGAAAAATTCGGCAATATTAAAGAGATATAAAAGAATATCTTTATCATAAGATTACTTTAGTAAAATTGTTGAGTAAAATCAACTTACCCCGTTAGAAATCCGCCCTGCCCGAAGGGCACGGCGGCAGCCCCGCCTATGGCGGGGCTTATTTCTAACGGGGCTTACGAGAATTTCAGTTTTTCGCTCAGCAGAACATCATAATATTCCGTCAGCGACTCCTTGTTGGATGCGGCTTTATATATTTTTCCTATGGGAAATATGAATGTCTGCCATGGCATTTGCATCGTCCATGAGCCGTCGTTTCCGTTTGTGTTGTACCAGAAGCCTTTAAAATCTTTCTGTATTATTTCCGCAAAAACATGACCGCAGCATCTAAGCAGTCTCCAGCCGTCCGGGTCGGGAGGCGTTTCCGGATGATATCGGGATTTTAATAATTCCTCGATTTTTTTGACGCCCGTGCGCGCAATTTCAATGTTTCTGGTTTCATCAATTGAAGAGACGAAAATCATGGTTTTCTTGTGTTCGGCTTCCGCATCGGTTATTTTTTCATGGTGGCTGCGTGTTTTTGCGCGTACCGCCTGAATGCCTGAAATCAGGGGGGAGCGCCGTTTTTCCAGCTCGTTTTCCACGTAATGCACGTAATTTATCAGCCATCCTGGCTCAGGGAGCTTTTCGTCCCACAGAAGTTTCCAGACGCGCTGTATGGGATATGTGGGCATGGTGAAGTCTTCAAGCGTGATTGTCATTGGCCATGCCCAGGGATCAAAATCCAGCAGTTTAATCAGCTTCGCCTTGTGCCTTTCCTGAAAGTAATAACAGAGGAAACTGGAACAGTCCAGAACTATTTCAAGCGATGCCTGGGGCGTGATTTTGGATTTGAGGAAAGTCATTCTCAGCTTTTTTTCTATCTCGGCTATTCCGTTGATGTTAAAATAAATCTTTTTGCCGAATTCGTCTTCAAGGCTCGTTGCCATTTTAAAAGCGCGAGATATGAAAGCGTCCTGGGCCGTTTCTTTTTCTTTCACCGCCCATCCTGAAAAGACTTCGCCGAAAGTTTCAATCTTGACCGACTCTTCCTGTTTTATGGTTTCAGGGGGCATTTTCCTGTCGCTGATTGCCGCCGGTTCAAGAGAAGCTTCCGTTTTGGCTTTAGCCGGGGTCAGGGGAGGTTTGGGTTTGGGTTTCATCTGAAATACGGTCTGGTATTGCGCATTTTCCTGAAGGGTTATTCTGGAAAATTCCGCCGGAATTTTTTCCAGAACGCTGTTCGGAATCTCAGCCATTATTTTTACCGCCATTTCAGGTTCGGTAATCGCGGTTTCCCTGTAAAGCTCTGCGGCCTGAGTCATTTTATTGTTTTTCATCATTGCAAAAGCCATGTTTATCACGGCGGGCGTGGAAAGTTTTTTATAGAGGGATTTTGCGTAGCTCTCTTCGGCTTTTGCGTAATTGCCCCCTCTGAAATGAGCGTTTCCGAGATAGAAAAAAGTTTTGGCGTTTAAATACCCGGGAGCCTGGAGGGAGCGGTTAAATGCGTTTATGGCGGCTTCCAGCTTTTCTCTTTTCTTTTCCTGCGATTCCATCCTTAACAGCGTCATGCCCAGTCCGTTAAACGCAGACTGTTTCTCGTAAGGGTGTTCAATAAAATTCCTGAAAATATTTTCTGCTTTCGCCGGCTCGTTCAAATCCAGCATGAGATGAGCCGTAAGAAGGGATTTTTTGACGTCAAGGGGGCTGCCTTCAGGAATCTTGTTCAGCCATTCCATGGCCTTCTGAGGGTTTCTGTTTCTCTGATAGAGAAGCGCGGCAAAATAAAACGCATATTCGTTTGCCGGCTCTTTTTCAAGAATGGTTTTTAGAAAACCGTATGCTTCCTGATAGAGATTAAGTTCTATCAGAAGCTGGGGATAATAGTATCTGATGGAATGGATTTGACCCTGCGTTTCCAGAATATACGCGTAATAATGGGCTTTATGAAGATCTCCGAGCTCCATCTCGCGTATAAACGTGGAGTCCGCGGTGTTTTGAACTCCGGCGGCCGGAACAGCCGCACTGCGGCCACAGGTGTCGGAGGCTATGCCGACGACCGGAGACTTAAGGCGCCCTATTATTATTGACAGCCTTTTTTTGTCCAGCCTGATTTCCGGGCATTCATAATTCTTTTGCGGAATGGACGGATTGAAAGCTATAATTTGAGCGTCCGGGACATTGAACACGGTTTCCAGAAAGGCAGCTGTGTTTTGCGCAGTGAAAGGCGGCGCAATCAGCCGTTTGTCGGTAAATAGCGGAAAACATCCGGCATTATTCACGGCGTAGCGGAGAGCCGTGTAAAGCGGTTTCTGGGTCGTATGGACGAGGTTCACGGGACATGACAATTCGGGGAAATTTAGAAAATTTTCGATAATTTCCTGAAACGAAGAGGAAGTTGGGCTAAAAATGTTAAAATTTATATTATCGCCCATTAATACTATTGTATATATTTTATGATTGTCAAGAGTAAAACGGTTGTTATCGCCACAAGAAATAAAAATAAAATGAAGGAAATGCTGGCTATTCTTTCCGGGTCTTGCCCCGTTAGAAATAAGTCCCGCCATAGGCGGGGCTGCCGCCATGCCCTTCGGGCAGGGCGGATTTCTAACGGGGTGAAGCTGAATTTTAAAATGCTGACTGATTTTGAAGGCATTCCTGAAATCAGAGAGGACGGCAAAACGCTTAAAGCGAACGCTCTCAAGAAAGCCGGAATGGTTTCGCGTGTGACAGGCTGCTGGGCGCTTGCGGACGATACGGGACTTGAAGTTGAATATCTTAACGGCAGGCCCGGGGTATTCTCAGCCAGATACGCCGGGCCGGGGTGTTCCTATGAAGATAACTGCAGAAAACTTTTAAAACAGCTTGCGAATGCGGATATCGGTTCAAGAAAAGCCGTTTTTAAATGTGTCATTGCGCTTGTTTCCCCGGCTGGACGGGCTGTGGCCGTTCAGGGAATTCTTCAAGGGAAGATAACCTTAAAACCTGCAGGGCAAAACGGTTTCGGATACGACCCGGTTTTCATGCCTGACGGGTTTAAAAAAACGCTCGCTCAGATGTCTTTAAAGCAGAAAAATTCAATAAGCCACAGGGCGGATGCCCTGCGGAAAATCGCGCCGTATTTACTGAGCTCAGTAAAAACACTCAAAGAAAATGAAACATAAAGCTGGTAAGGTTTATATATGAGACTGCGGCTGTTCCCGAAATTCGTTCTGGTAATGCTGGGCATATCTCTTGTGCCGCTGTTGCTTCTGGGGTACAAATTGCTGTCCATCGGACAGGAAGGCGTCAGGACTGCCGTTCAGGATCTGCACAAGCAGATTGCCTACAGAATAGGAAATGATTTTGAAAATTATCTGAATAACATTGACGGCAGGCTATCCCTTGTGGCCGAGAACATGAATAAAATGGACTGGGAGAACAAGCAGATACTTCTAGATTCCTTTCTTAAAACAGGAGAGGATATAAATGAAATATCGGCGCTTGACAGCTCGGGCAGGGAACTCATAAAGATATTGAAGCCGTCGGCTGCAAAAACAGAACCTTTGAAGTCGTACGGAAAAGACGGGAATTTCAAAATATCCGCTTCTTCGCAGGTAAAAACAGCCGCTTTCAGCGATTACGGGCCGGAGGGGGCGGGGACGATAGTGTTCTATTCGCCGTTAAACCGGAATTTTGTTTTGCGCGCGGAGGCTTCAATCAACAGGCTTTATCAAATAGTAAACTCGTTTGCTATGGGGAACACCGGCTTCTCTATTATCGTTGACACGGGCGGTTCTCCCGTGGTTTACCCGTCGGATAGGATCGGGACGAAAAATGCCGCTGAAATCAGGGAATGGCTGATAGTCAAAAATGCCGTTGCAAGCAGCGCAATCGGCGTCCGGCAATATATTGACGCTTATGGCCATGCTCAGATGGGAGCGTATTTCCCGGTGCGTTTCAACGACAGGGCAATCGGTTCGGTCATAGTCAGACAGTCTGAAGCAGAAGCCAACAGCAATGTCCATTACATGGAAAAAACCGCTTTGTATCTGATAGTCTTCTTTGCGGCAGCGGTTCTGATAGTCGCTTATTTCATGTCAAGCCAGCTTTCAGGGCCTGTTTTGAAATTAACCGGCGCGGCTGAAATAGTCGCGAGGGGGGATTTCTCGGGAACCGTGCATATAAATTCCAGCGATGAATTGAAAGACCTTGCGGAAACTTTCAATAAAATGGTCAAGGAACTCAAGAAATATTCGGACATGCAGGTTGAAAAAATAATCAGCGAGCAGAAAAAAACCGAAGCCATATTGTTTTCAATAGAAGACGGGATGCTCATGACCGATTATTCCGGCAGGATCCAGCTTGCGAACAGAAAGGCCCGTTCGGTTCTCGGTCTTCCCGATGAAGCGTCGCTGGAAGGCAGAAACCTCATGGATTTGATAGAGAATCCGGCCGTAAAAGACACGATAAATGAAATTTCGGATAATCCCGAAGAAAATTTCTTCAGGGAACTGGAAATTTCCCGCCAGCAGTCCAAAACCGTTTATAAATGTTTTTCTCTTCCTGTCATGACCCCGGGCAAAAAGGCGAGCATAGGCAAGCTCATAGCCATTCATGACGTGACTCTTGAAAGGGAAATAGCCAGAATCAAAGACGAATTTCTCCATTCCATAACGCATGATTTAAGAAATCCGATGGGCGCCATAAAAGGTTTCGTAGAATTTCTCCTCAAGGAGATACCGGGGCCGGTCACGGAAGCCCAGAAAAAGATACTCGTTTCCATTGACAGGGCGTCTTTCAGACTTCTGGGAATGATAAACAACATTCTTGACATAGCCAAGATGGAAGCGGGCAAAATGGAGTTGAAGTTTGAGGAAACTTCCGTAAAAGAAGTGGCTTCAAGGGCGCTGGATTTGATGGAGTCTCTTGTAAAAAGAAAAAATATTCGGCTCGTGCTTGATTCAGCCGGAAACGCCGTCGCTCCGGTCGACGCTGGGCTTATTGAGAGAGTCTTCATGAACCTCATAGGCAATGCCATTAAATTCACTCCCGAGAACGGCAGTATCACACTGACTCTGATGGAAAACGGGGAAGTCATAACCGCTTCAGTTGAAGATACCGGAGACGGAATACCTCCGGAATATCTCAGTAAGGTCTTTGAGAAATTTGAACAGGTTAAGGGGCAGAAGGTCGGCGGAACCGGGCTCGGCCTTACGATATGCAAGTACGTGGTGGAGGCTCACCTCGGCAGAATATGGGTTGAATCCGAGTTGGGCAAGGGAGCAAAATTCAGTTTTACGATACCGAAAAATCTCGCGAAAAACGAGCATGGAAAAGTGGTTGCGGGAGATACTGTTAAAAATGAAAATCACTGAGTTTCGCAGAAATATTTTTTGCGTTTTTTTACTATCGGCCTTTTTAAACCCTGCTTTTTGCGTTACTGACGGGTGCAAGGGAGAAGATTTGCAGGATGTGGCGGTCGGGCCGAAAGACACGCTATGGAGCATAGCGGATACATATTTAAAGAATCCGAGGCAATGGAGCGAGATAGTCAGGTGCAACCCTGATAAAATATCCCAGTCCAATCCGATAGCTGTTCCGGGCCAGGTTTTAAAGGTTCCAAAGAAGCTGATAAAAGACGAATACAGGGAAGCCAAACTCGCCAGTTATCTCAACGAAGTATTGTTTAAAAAAAGAAACGCCGTGCAATGGAAAAAGGTTTTTAAACAAATGGATATGTATAAAAACGACACTTTAAAGACCGGAACCGACGCTTATGCCGAGGTGAAGTTTTACTCCGGAGAACTGTTTAATCTCTATCCCAATTCCATGGCGGATTTAAGGCCGCCGCAGAAAGGAGTTGACGTTCATCTGCGCGTGGGCGAGATGAAGGGTCTTCGCACGACAGTGATAACTCCCACGGCAAAAATCGTCCCTAAGACGAAAAATACCGAATTTGGCGCGAAAATAAACGATGACCTTTCCACCAGGGTCCAGGTCTACAAGGGCAAAGCTGAAGTTGAAGCGCAGGGAAAAAAAGTTCTGGTTGCGGAGGGATTCGGCACCGAAGTCAAATTTGACATGCCTCCCTCTAAGGCGACTCCTCTGCCTCCCCTTCCCGAATTTGAAAAAGGCGCGGGACCTCAGGTTGCAAAAGCCAGCGCAGGTCCGCAGGTAAAATTTGAGGGGAACGTGATTTCCATCGGCTTGGCCAAAACCGGCGCCGTTACGGGGCCGGGCAGAACGACTGTTTCCGCCGGAACTGTCAGACCCGTGCCGGATATGAAAGCTCCGGATGCTATTGACGCCGATAGAATCAATCTTGAAAAGATGACGCAGATGATTACGGTGGCCACGCCCATACAGGGATACAGGGTACAGGCCGCCAGGGATTCGGGATTCGCCAATCTCGTCCTGGACAAGCGCTATGACGTGTTTGACCGCATAAACCTTAATGAAATGCTCCCTAAAGGGAATTACTGGGTCAGAATCTCTTATATAGACCTTCTTGGCTTTGAAGGCAAGTTCAGCGAACCCCGCCAGATAACAGTCAGATAGCAAAAGGGAAGGGTGCGACACAAGAGGGGAATTACTGCTTCGGGGGTTCAAGAGCAAGCGACACAGGAGAAAGGTTATAAGGTTACAAGGTGATAAGGTTATAAGTTAAGATGGTTTTTACTTATCACCGTATCAACTTATCATCTTATCACCTTGCAGTGTTGGGGAAGGGTGCGACAAAGGGGCTTGACAAGTCAAGGTTTATCTGCTATCCTATTATAAAGAAGTTTAACAATCGTGCGGATTCTTCCGTAGAGGGAGGCGTCTAAAGTGTGTTGAGTCTGTTTCCCTGTAAGGCACCTGGACCTGTGGTGTGCGGCGTTCGAGGGAGCACGAAAAGGCAGAATGCAGAGGCGCAAACTTTTCGTGCTCCCTTTCATTTAGCGAGTAAAAGGATTAGGCGGGTTTCAGAAGTTTCTTCAGTATGGAATTAGTCATCTGCGGGTTGGACTTTCCTTTTGATTTTTTCATCACAAGGCCCACGAGCGCTGCCAGAGCCTTCTCATTCCCGTTTGTGAAATCATCTGCGGCTTTCCGGTTTTCCTGAATCGCTTCTTTTGCCCATTGTTCAATCTGCGCTGAGTCCGAAACCTGGAACATTCCGGCGTCTTCAATCATTTTCCGCGGGGGCTGGGGGTTTTTCCAGATTTTTTCAATGATTTCCTTGGCTATTTTGCTTGAAATTTTTGAATCTTTAAGATAAACGGAGATTTCAGCAACGTATTCCGGAGGAATCGGGGAATTTTTTATGGACAGTTTCTCCGCATTAAGCCTGCCAGTTAATTCCGTGGTTATCAGATTGGCCGAGATTTTAGGTTCGCCTCCGTTTTT
>JACQWV010000043.1 GCA_016209085.1 Elusimicrobiota bacterium | reverse complement strand
TTTCAAAAGAAGTAGCTGCTTGGGCAAAATATCGTAACCGCCAGAAAGCAAAAGTCATATGGCAATTTACAAAGAACGTTGCCCGCGAAAAACTTGTCAGGCATTATGATATTATCAGAAATTAATGTTACAGAACACTAGAACGTTAGTCCTGAAAAACTCCATGGGATAAACCCATGATAGGCAAGGACTAACAGGGGACAGCGGATAGGGAACAGCGAAGAAACTCCTTAAATTTCTGACTTCTGACCTCTATTATTAATTGTTTTTCGGAACATTTCTAAAGTATACCAAAGCGCATGCTATAATGATTGCGATGGAAATAATCTGGCCGTTGGAAAGGCTCAAAACAGCCGCTCCCCTGTTGTCGCCCCTGAAGAATTCAAGAAAAAATCTAAGTCCCGAATATCCGGATAAATACGCGAGAGTCGTGGTTAGCGGTTTCCATTTCCTTTTAATGGAAGTCTTAAAGAGACGATCAAGGAACAGGAAGAGAGCGAAATTTCCGGCTGCTTCATAAATCTGAACCGGATGGAGAGGCATTCCCAGATATTTCAGATCCACAAGAGATTCGGGATGATCAAATGTTATTGCAAATAACGAAGTAGAAGGCTTCCCGTGACAGCACCCTGCAAAAAAACATCCCAGTCTTCCCAGTGAATGTCCTAAAGCGGCCGCGGGCGCCATAAAATCCAGAAGCTTCGGCAAACCGATTTTTAATTTTCCGGCATAAACAGCCAAAAGGGTAAAACCGCCTGCCAGGCCTCCGTAAAACACAAATCCAGAGCGGAAATCCTTTATAATCGCGGTCAGTCTGCCGGCCAAAGTGTCGCCGAAATAATTCCAGAAAGTGAGGATATATAAGATTTTTCCTCCCAATATCGCCCCTATTATTACCGGCGGCATCAATGTAAGTATGTTTTCCCTTGAAAACCCCGCTTTCTTAGCGTTTTTTAAAAGGTAGATTATGCCGGAAAGGTATCCCAGAAACACCATGACCCCGTATGCGGGGATTTTTATTCCTGAAAATTCAAATAAGTAAGGATGCATAGTTTTTTATACTACTGCTTTTAAAAATTCTTCTCTGCTTTTCAGAGCAAGCTTCATATAAATGTTATTCTGCTTTTCCTCCCCGATGGTTGAAACCGATCCGTTGTAGAAGTGCCCCGGATATATTGCGGTCTCATCAGGCATAGAGGCGAGTTTGAGAAAACTTTTCCATAAGTCTTCAGGGCTTGAACCGGGCAGGTCTACTCTTCCGCATTCTCTTACAAAAAGAGTGTCTCCCGTAAATAGTTTGTTGTCTGCCAAAAAACAGGCGGAGCCGGGAGTGTGTCCCGGGGTATGAATGGCTTTTATATTAAAGCCGCAGGTTTTGAATTCATGCCCGTCTTCAAAAGTTTTCGTTTTTTTTGAATTCAGCGAGAGGCCGGCAAAGTCGTTTTTGTGAATGTATGCGTGAAGATTAGAATGTTTTGCAAGAAAGTGGTCTACGGCTTTCACGTGGTCAAAGTGGGCATGCGTGAGAAAAACAGCCGTTATCCCGTAATTCGCGGCTTCGTTTTGTATTTTCTGCGGTTCCCATGAAGGGTCTATGAGAACGCATTTCCCTGAAGCGTCATCGTAAAGGATATATGAAAAATTAGCCATCGGACCGACTAGAATTTGTTTTACTGAGCTTCGCATAAATAATGGATACGCTGGCTGAGCCGACCCCGCACATGATGCGGGGCAAGAAGCGAGGAGCGAGCATATCGTTTGATATGCAAACGACGAGCGACGCAGCCACCGCCTCTGGCGGGGTTCCGCCGTAGGCGGAATTGCAGCCGAAAAGCGGCCAGCCCCTTTCCCCTACGGGAAAGGGGAGGCTCATATTTGGCCGTCTGCTGCGTTGCTCCTCATTCACATAGCCTACGCTATGCTCATTCGTCGCGCCTTGCATCCAATCCAAATCTGAGCCTCCAACGTATGCATTATTTATGCGAAGCTCAGTTTAATCTGCATCTTCTTCCCGGGGAGAGGGAAACCTGTATTCAATCTCGCCCGGTTTTATGACACCGAGTTCCTTTCTGGCGGTATGTTCTATATATTGAGGGTTCTTAATGGTTTTGAGCTCTTTTTCCAGATTTAATTTATCTTTTTCAACTTGGATTTTATGTTTTTTTAAAGATTTTAATTCAAAATAATTTCTCACAAGACTTCTGAAGCCTCTGTTGGCGACCAGTGCCAGCGCGACTAGAATGGCCACTATTAAATAAAGTTTATTCCTGTTTTTTATGTCTTTAAATCTTAAAAGCCGCATTTTTTGAGTACTTGGCTTTTTTGCCGATTTCCTCTTCTATCCTGAGAAGGCGGTTGTATTTGGATAATCTTTCGGAACGGCACGGCGCTCCTGTTTTTATTGCGCCGGCGTTTACCGCCACCGCCAGATCGGCAATAAAAGCATCCTCTGTTTCACCCGACCTGTGCGAAATAACGGTGGCATATCCGGCCTTATGCGCCGTCAGAATCACATCAACCGTTTCCGAGAGACTGCCTATCTGGTTCAGTTTAATGAGAATGGCGTTGGCTATGTCTTCTTCTATTCCTTTCTTTAAACGCTGGGGATTTGTGACAAACAAATCGTCTCCTACGACCCGGGCCTTTTTCGCAAGCTGACGGCTCAGATGTTTCCAGCCCTCCCAGTCGTCTTCGGCAAGGGGGTCTTCGTAGGAAATTATCGGAAAATGTTTTTCCCAGTCAACGTATCTGGATGTCAGCTCCTGATAAGTCAGATTTGAGCCTTCAAAGAGATATCGGTCGTTTTTGTAAAATTCGCTGGCAGCGGAATCAAGAGCTATCTGGATTTCCTTGGAAGTGTACCCCGCTTCTTTAACGGCTTTGACGATAGTCTCTATTACCGCTTCATGAGTGAATATTTTCGGCGCAAAACCTCCCTCGTCGCCCACGGAAGTGCTGTACCCGCCTTTTGAAAGTATGGACTTGAGATGATGATATATTTCGGACGCCATTCTCATGGCGTCCGAAAACTTTGCGGCTCCGGTGGGGACTATCATGAATTCCTGAATGTTTATTCCGGAATCGGCGTGTTTCCCTCCGTTTATGATGTTAAGCATGGGCGCGGGCAGCATAAAATCCTTTTCTTTCATAGAGTAAGCTTTTCTTATGTATGAATAAAGAGGCATTTTGTAGGAGTCGGCCGAAGCCCTTGCAAGAGCCATTGAAACCGATAGTACGGCGTTGGCTCCGAGTTTGGTCTTTGAAATGGTTCCGTCAAGCTCCTTCATCAGATTGTCTATGTTGATTTGCTGGGCTTTAAGTCCGATGATTTCGGCCGCAATAAACTGATTCACGTTTTCAACAGCTTTCAAAACGCCTTTTCCAAGATATCTTTTGCCGCCGTCCCTCATTTCAAGGGCTTCATGGGTTCCGGTGGAGGCGCCGCTCGGAACGGCCGCTCTGCCGAAGGAGCCGTCAGAAAGATGGACGTCGGTTTCAACGGTGGGAAAACCTCTTGAATCAAGAATTTCTCTGGCTACGATTTTTTTTATCTTCGCTTCCATAATTCTCCTTTAACATCAGTGATTAAGTGATTGAGAGATTAAGCGATTAAGTTTTTAGAAATTTTTTAAGTAAAACTTAATTACTTAATAACTATTTGCTTAATCACTTCTTTAATCACTGCAGTACTTAAAATTTTCCGGTTATGATTTTCTTCCCTGCTTCCACCAGATTTTTCATTTTTACGGCATCATCTGCTTCCGCATAAATTCTGACTATCGGTTCCGTTCCCGACGGTCTTAAACCGAGCCAGCTGCCGTCTTTCAATATGAATTTAAAGCCGTCGGTATGATCTATCCTCCATACCGACGATCCCGCTATGTTGAGGGGAGGCCTTGTTTTGAGTTTTTCAATAATGTTCGCGATGTTCACTTTTTCGTCAAGATGTAAATTGATTCTCTGATTGACAAAATTTCCCACTTTCCTGTTTATGTCCGAGATTATTTTTTTGAGAGGCTTTCTTTCACAGGCGGCCATTTCAGCCACAAGAAGACAGGCAAGAATCCCGTCTTTTTCCGGCACGTGTCCCTTCATTGAAAGGCCGGCCGATTCTTCTCCTCCTATGAGGTACTGGCCGGTCCTGAGCAGATTTCCTATGTATTTGAATCCTACGGGAGTCTCTCTTACTTCAAGACCGTGATATTTTGCGACTGCGTCCGCAAAATGCGAAGTCATCACGGATCTAGCCACTTTGCCTTTCAGCCCTTTGTTCTTTACCAGATGTTCAATGAGAATTCCAAGCACCAGATTCGGGGATATCCAGGTTCCGTCGGAATCTATGATGCCGAATCTGTCCGCGTCGCCGTCGCAGGCAAGCCCCAGATCCAGCCTGTTCTTCAAGACAATTTGCTTTAACTGGGCAAGGTTTTCCTCGTCGGTGTTAGGGGAGCTGCCGTTGAACATCACATCGCGCTCTTCGTGGATTCTTATCGGTTTTAATCCCAGTTTTTCAAGAACAGGGCCGAGATATGTCCGCGCCGTTCCATAGACCGAATCAACCGCCGTTTTCAACCTAGAGTTTTTCAGAATTCTGGCGTCCAGTATGGAAAATATCTGTTTAAAATAATCCTCATGAAAATCCGCAACTTTAATGATTCCGGCTGAAGTTCCCTGTTCAAAAGGCAGAATTTTTTCGGTTTCCTGCGGCGAAATTGAAAGAACTCTGGCTTCTATATCGTCGGTGATTTCCGGGATTGCGGGTCCGCCCCAGAAAGGAGTCCACTTGAAGCCGTTATAATGTCCGGGGTTGTGGCTGGCCGTAATGGTTACTCCTCCGACCGCGTGATTTTTCATCACCATCCATGCGATTACCGGAGTCGGAGCTTCCGTATTAGAAATTAAAACTGAAATGCCTTTAAAAGCAAAAACCTCAGCCGCCTGTTTTGCAAATTCCTCCGACAGGTATCTGGTGTCGTAACCGATGACTACATGGCGGCCTTTTAAAATGCCCTTCGGCTGTTTTTGCAAAGCGAGCAGATATTCCTCGCCTTTTATCCCGTATTCCGGGTGGTCTTTTATGTGAGCAGACACCGCGTGAGCGACTCTGCGGAGATTAAAAACATTGAAATCTTCCGCTATTACTGCTCTCCATCCTGACGTGCCGAATTTAATAGTTGTATGGGTCATATTCTCCTGTCTGTTAATCCGAAATAAGATATTCTTTAAAATTTTTTCCGTCAAAATAATATAATGACGAGGTTTTTTCAAAAACATCCCACTTATAAGCGTCTCTTTTAAGTTCAAGTGGGTATCCCGAGAAAATCCCTTCAAATTTTTTAGGCGGCACATATTCTAAATAGGAAAAAAAGCCAAGTTCACCTGTATACCATTCTTTTTGAGGGTCAACATATGATCCATTAGAGCAATCATGAAGTTTATAATCATTGCCGTTTGATAATATTGTCATTGAAATGCTATTAATTTTTTTGCTATGGCCTGTTAAAATCGCGTCAGACACTTTATCTCCGTTGAAGTCTCCAACCACAGCAGAAAGCAATTGTTTTGGAGAAAATTCATAAAGTTTTGTTATTATTGGAATATAATCGTCTTGGTCCCATGTTTCAAAATCTGGAGAACACTTTTTTATAATTGATTGTATTCTGCTGGAGAACGACATGCTATATTTTATCCTTGGCATCTCATTTTTATAGGATTGTTTCCATTCAGAAGCGCTCAGAAAAGAAGAATCGTCTTTATAATTATAGAATAATGGTTTGCTTCCTTTATAAAAGCTAAATCTATTTTCATCGGATTGATAATAATAAAGGACAGCGCCTTTGCCTTGCTTTATTATCTGAAAAGCATTGCAACCTGCGTTTATGTTTCCTTTTATTTCATCAGGAAATTTTCTGTCAGGTACAAGGCTTAAATAGATAGTTAAATTCTTATGAGGGTTGATTTTATCCTTATTGGGTAAATCTAATTTTATAATTTCCGTTGCTTTATAAGTATTTTTATTTGAAACAATCCCTATCGCCAATCTGTGTTTTGCATTATAACCCAAAAATACCACATCAAACATTTTATCTCCGTTGAAGTCGCCTATAACAGCTGATGGCGATTGCCAGACGCGAAAAGGATAAGAACTTATAATTTCTGCGGAAAAATCGTTTGCCTTATATGTTACAAAACTGGAATCGTAATTTTTTAATGCGGTTTTAATTGTTTCTGGAAGAACAATCTGATAATTGACGCTAAAATGTTCCTTTGTTCCTGTAAAAGCCGTTCCATAAGAGTTAATGAGCAGTAAGGTCAGTAAATATTTAAAATATGCGGGCATAATCACTCAAAATTAATTAAACTTGACGATTTTGGCGTGGAGGGACAGACTTCTCTGGGGTCTTCATATTCACTCGGATCTATTGGAATATCAGCGGTTCTTGCGAAATTTAGATGATAATGTATTACTCTATCTAAAATTGCAGTCACGTATTTATCTGAAAGAAAGGCGCTGCTACCCATTTCTTTTATTATAAAATCAAGGTTTTCTCCATTTGATAATCTAATAAATAATTCAGTTAAAACACCCGAAGATGGAAGAACAGAAAAATCAATATTTTTGAGAATTTCATCTATATTTCCTCTTTCAAGAATTGGCTGCACCCCGTTTGCGCAACATATTGCCTCAAACCTTTCTGGATGTTCTATTGACCACGAACGAACGTCTATTTGACGGCCATAACGATGGTACCAATGGGGCGGTCTCCATGGAATTAGTTGAATCGGCGGTGTTGTTGTCGTGCCGACATCAAATAAACCGCCCCATGGAAGGCTTATATCGTTTATGACTAGAAGAGAATCATTGGGAAATTCCTGTTTATATGTCCATGCAATGCTCTGCATTTTTTTTAACGCTTTATATTCGCCGTAATGATTTTCAGGATGCCATGCTGTGGCTCCTGTTGAAATATAGAGAGAACTATCAGGTGAAAACATCACCAAGTGAACCCTTGCATCCACTCTGTCATACCAGACCCCGCTGCAATAACCTGTAAAATCCAAACGAAGGTCAAATTGCGCCGCGTATTCAGGCATTTGTATGTACCAGTATCGCATCTGATTTACCGGGACATTGTTATAACAATAGGGTTTGCCAGAAAATATCTCGACAAGTTGAGGCGGCTGAGTGGTAATCGGAGGAATTGGGGGGTTTGTGGGGTGGTCGTGATGGCCTGATATGCCCCAATCTATTGTCCCTGATAAACATACGTTGTAATAATAACCGCTTTCTCCTGTACAATATGCCCCCTCTCTATGCCACCATGCAGTACGCGGATTGCTTGGCGGCACTATATAATGGTCTTTATGTTCAGACAAATCAGAAATAGATTCAAGTTCAAACCAGATATTTGTATCGGAGGAAATTGATGCTATAGTTCCAAATTTGCTGTTTTTGTCTTTGAATTGTTCTGTTAGCTTCTTTATGTCTCCCTTCTGGTCAAATGTAACATTTAATTCAGCGGCGAAAGCAACAGATGTAAATGCGATACTAATTAAGGCTATAAATAGCTTGTGCACGATAACCTCCGTAAAAAGCCGACGTGGTCAGTAATTTTCTATGGAAAATTTTCTAATTTTGTGTCATACCAATATTAATAAAACTTTATCTTAGAAGTCAAGACAAATAAAATTGTAAGATATTATAATGAAAAGCCCAATCATTGTTTTTATTTTGGCGCTTTTGCCTTTGCATGCGTTTTCCGGAGACATGGAAGAGGCTTTCAATATTTCGGAAATACGTTACCGCCAGCCCGTTTCAACAAGCGCTTTGAAACTTTCCGGCTATGTGTCCGTCTGGATCCAGAAATGCCTGCCTGCAGATGTGCGAGATGCTACGCAGCGTCAGGCAGGCGCAACAGAGCGCGGCATTCCGCAGGCTCTTCA
>JACQWV010000127.1 GCA_016209085.1 Elusimicrobiota bacterium | reverse complement strand
TTGTGGGGTGGAGAATTCTGGGAAGATGGATATTTTGTCAGGACAATTGGAGATAAAGTGACGAGTGAAACGATAAAGAAATATATACAATATCATAGGCATGATGAAAAAACTCCTAAGCAGTTGGACTTTGACTTTTAAGGCCCTGTGCGGAAGCACAGGGTTCTTTACTCAAACGTTCTTTTTTGATTTTTTCCGGTACATTATCTTTCAGTCCGGTTTCTTTTTCCTGCGAATAAATAAATCCGCCGAGCCAATCAAATTCTAATTTTTTAATATCATCCAAGAGTTTGAAAAAACTTTTCTCCGTTTCTCCGGGAAACCCGACCATAACGGTTGTCCGAAGCGATATATCCGGAACTTTTTTTCTTAATTTATCAATAGTTGAAAAAATAGTTTTCACCGGCGGTCTCCCCATTTTTTTTAAAACATTGTCATCGGTGTGCTGAATAGGGATGTCAACGTATTTGAGGATTTTCTCGTTTCCGGCAATTTCAGAAATCAATTCATCCGTAAAATGTGCGGGGTGAGTATAAAGCAGGTATAATAGTCGGGAAAAACTGGACCACTTTTCAGGCTGACATAAGGTGAGAAAAAAAGTATAATAGAGCCTGCAAGGGGGTTTCAGAGATGAGGCAGAAATTTGAAGCAGGTTTTAAGGCGAAAGTGGCATTGGAAGCGTATCGTGGCGAAAAGACGTTGAACGAGTTAAGTTCAGAGTTTGGGGTGTATCCGAATCAGATAAGTAAATGGAAGCAGGAGTTATTGGCAGGAGTATCCGGAATATTCAGCGGAAAAAAAGACAACAACAAAAAAGAGCAGGAAGAGTTAGCCGAGAAGTTGTATAAAAACATCGGTGAGTTGAAAGTAGAGAACGACTGGCTAAAAAAAAAATTAAATCAACTGGGATAGAGTATTGCAAAAAGTTCATTGACAGGCAGGACAAAACATTCAGCATTCGGCAGCAGTGTCTTCTGACAGGGATAAACCGTGCGACAATGTACTACAAGCCGGTAGGAATAAGTCCACGGGACCAGTTGCTGATGAATCTATTAGACGAGCAATACACAAAGACACCTTTTTACGGTGTTTTGAAGATGACGGAAAGTATGAGACAAAAGGGTCAGGTGGTAGGCAGGGATCATGTGCGTACTTTATTGAGGAAAATGGGATTATTTGCGGTGTATTGCAAAAAGAATACGTCACGACGGCATCCCGACCATAAAATATATCCGTATCTATTACAGGATGTGGCGATAGAGCGTCCCAATCAGGTTTGGAGCACAGACATAACCTACATCCGGCTTGAGCAGGGGTTTGCGTATCTTATGGCGATAATAGACTGGTATAGTCGGTGCGTATTGAGTTGGCGGCTGTCAAACACGGTTGACGCAGGTTTCTGCGTAGAGGCATTGGAAGAGGCGTTAGCGAAATACGGGCAGCCGGAAATATTTAACAGCGACCAGGGAAGTCAATTTACCGGACAGGATTTTATCAGTAAATTGACGGCAAAAAATATTTCAATAAGTATGGACGGCAGAGGCAGGGTATTTGACAATATTTTCGTAGAACGGTTG
>JACQWV010000125.1 GCA_016209085.1 Elusimicrobiota bacterium | reverse complement strand
GTATTCTATGATAGTATCAACCACGAGCAATCCTGACTTTTATCAGTTTCTTGTTTCAAAGGATGGGAACGTGGGTATCGGGATAACCAATCCAAGCGTTCCGCTTGACGTTTACAGGCAGATTTCCCTGAGCACAAGCAAAATTGAGGATATAATACTGAATTTCAAAACAGCCGGCGCCACAAGCTACATGCGTTTTGACGACTCTGATATGCAGAAAAGAGGAGCCATGGGGCTGATTGGCGCCGGGACAAGGGATTTCGTTTACAAGTCAGCCGCAACGAGCCTTTCGGACGGCGCCGAGGTTTACAGGATAAAGCTGAACGGCAACATGGGAATAGGCACCGCCAATCCCTCCGAGAGGCTGCACGTTGCCACCAACTTCCTGATAAGCACCGGCACCATACCGATACTTTATGTTTCTACGATAACAGGCAATATTTCAATCAGCACTACGAGTGCATCTACCAAACTGTTCGTGAACGGAGGGATATTTGCGGTTTCAAGCATTACCGCCAATCAGGGTTATTACGGGGACATTGCCGGAAATCTGAATTTTAACGGTTCAAAAATATATTTGTCCGGAAACACCGGCATAGGGACGACAAATCCCGGAGCAAGGCTTGACATAAAAGAATCGGGTACTGAAACGTATACTCTTGCAGTAGGCACGTCAATATACACTTATGACTTTGTCGTAACCACGAAAGGCTTTACCGGAATAGGCCTGAGCGCCCCGACTGACCAGCTGCACGTGATGGGTTCTGTCAGAATAGGAGCAGAATCCTATGGAGATACTTTTGCATACCTTCATCTCAGACCCGTAGGCGGCGACACCTATATAAGATGGGGGACCGGGCAGGAAGGGAATAAAGGCTTGCTTGGATTTCCCGGCGGAGTCAAGGATTTTGTCTACAGGGCCAATGCCTCAAGTTTTTCAGACGGCGCTGAGGTATTCAGGATAAAGGAAAACTCGTTAAACTTCGGCATAGGGACTCCCAGTCCCATAGAAAGGTTCCATGTCGCAACCAGCCTTTTAATAAGTTCAGACAGCGCGAACCCGATACTTTTTGTAAGCACCGGGACCGGCAACATAGGAGCAGGAACCTTATCCCCCTCCGCCAGACTGCATGTGACTGGTTCTTCTGTTCTTGACCCCCTGATATTGAGCACGGGCGCCCAGGCAGGAGCTGAAGTATTGGTTGTGAAAAAAGACGGCAATGTGGGCATAGGCCTGACAAACCCTACTTATAAATTGGACGTGAATGGAAATACACGGGCATCCGGCTTCCTCAAAGTTGGAAATACCGCTTCTGAATCAATACAGTTTGAGCCTCAGGGAGCGTATCACCGCATTTCATACACACAATTGCGGTTTTATGACTACAGCACAAGCAATGAAATGGTGACCTTCAATGACGGCAACGTCGGGATAGGAACCACCAATCCTTTAAGGCCTCTGCACGTTAACGGTTCTGCAGCCAATACCACGGGTGTGTGGGATGTTCTGTCGGATGTCAGATTAAAAACCGGCATTGCTCCTCTGACAAGCAGCCTTGAAAAAGTCAGGAAACTCAAGGGGGTATCTTTTTACTGGAAAGACCCTGAAAGGATTGGAGCGGATTCCGGAAAACACATTGGATTGATAGCCCAGGAAGTTGAGAAAATAATGCCCCAGTGGGTAAAAGAGGACAAGAACGGGTATAAATGGCTTTCAAAAGAAGGAATTGACGCAGTTTTGGTTGAAGCCATAAAAGAACAGCAGTCCATGATTGAAGAGAACGACAAACGGATAGAGGTTTTAAAGAGAAAACTTAAAGAATTGGAAGCGAAAGAGGCAATACAATAGGCAAGAGGGAATTTGACATAAAAGCGTTAAAAGTTGTTTAATAATTTTAAGTTCTTCAGGGCTTGGTGAAATTCCAGACCGGCGGTAATCCTGTGAAGTTAACAGGTAGCCCGCTAGCCCGCCACGACGTTACGTCGGGGCGAGGCATGACCCGGTGAAATTCCGGGGCCGACGGTTCACCCCATTCCAAATAAGCCGCCCCGAGCGGCTGACGCCGTCCGCTGAGGCGGAGGGCGGATTTGGAACGGGGTAAAGTCCGGATGGAAGAAGAACAAAGGGCAGTAACCAGTAAGCCAGTAGGGAAGCAAGAAGTAAAAGTACCCAGTAACCAGAAACGTAAATGCTCACTGAAACACGTCAGTTTCGTGGGAATGACAACGGGATTCGCTGAATATTTACCCAGAAACAACAAAAGCAACAAAAAAATTCCTTAAAATATTCTGGTTACTGCAGTTTATGGAGTTGCAGTTACTGGTTACTTGGTTACTGGCCACTGGTTACTGCAGTTTATGGAGTTGCAGTTACTGGTTACTTGGTTACTGGCCACTGGTTACTGCAGTTTATGCCCCTGGAGAAATCCGGGGTTTTTTATTTATGAACAAATACTTTGCTTCAATTGACGAAATATTAAAAGATCTGAAAAAAGGCAGGATGGTCGTCATTGTTGACGACGAGGACAGGGAAAACGAAGGCGACATAGTCCTGGCCGGTTGTTTTGCAACGCATGAAAAGATAAATTTCATCATAAAACACGCCAGAGGTTTAATATGCGTTCCCATGGAAGAATCCAGGGCCGATAAACTGGGCCTTTTTCCCATGGAAAGATACATCACCGATCCTTTCAAAACCGACTGGATGATATCCGTGGATGCCAAAAAAAGAATCACGACCGGAATTTCAGCGCATGACAGGTCTGAAACCGTCAGAATTCTGGCGAATCCCGGTTCTTCTCCGGAGGATTTGACCAGACCCGGACATATGTTTCCGCTCAGGGCAAAGAAAGGAGGAGTCTTGGTCAGAGCCGGACATACCGAAGCATGCGTTGACCTGCTCAAACTGGCGGGCATTTATCCGGTCGGGGTCATTTGCGAAATAATAAATGAAGACGGCACAATGGCGAGGCTCCCCCATCTTTTGAGGTTTTCAAAAAAACACGGGTTGAAAATCGCCAGCATCCAGGACCTGATTGAATATCGCAGGAGAAAAGAAACTCTCATTGAAAAAATAGCGGTTTCTTCCCTGCCGACCGGATTTGGCATTTTTGAAATACACGCATACAGGGAAAAAATTTCACATGCCGAACATATTGCTCTTGTAATGCCTGCCCGCCGAAGCTGTGTCATCAATACGGCGAATAGCCGTGACTGTTTTGATGACACGCTTAGCGTAGGCGGGCCGGGCCGTCAGAAATTCCCTTTAAAAGAGCCGGCGCTCGTAAGGGTGCATTCGGAATGTCTGACCGGCGATGTTTTCGGTTCTATGAGATGCGATTGCGGGACGCAGCTTCTCGGCGCTCTCAGCCAGATAGCGGATGAGAAATCCGGCGTTCTTCTCTACATGAGGCAGGAGGGAAGAGGAATAGGTCTTTTGAATAAAATAAAAGCGTATTCTTTGCAGGACCAGGGATACGATACGGTAGAGGCGAATCACGCCCTCGGCTTCAAGACTGATTTAAGGGATTATGGAATAGGAGCGCAGATACTGGCGGACTTAGGCGTCAGAAAGATACGCCTGCTGACCAACAATCCCAGAAAAATAAGCGGATTAAAGGGATACGGGCTTGAAATTGTTGAGAGAGTTCCCATTGTCACGAAGCCAAATCCCTTCAACAGAAAATATCTGGCAATAAAGCGCAAAAAAATGAAACACCTGATATAAAATAGTGGTCAGTGGATAGTGGTTAGTGAAAGAGCGAACAATAGCGGGCGAATTGCCATTCGCCGAAAAAAAATATAGTTGCAAAGCGTAGCCCTGCTTTTAATAAGGAGAAAACAAAATGAAAATAATAGAAGGAAAATTAAACGCCGAAGGGTTGAAGTTTGCAATAGTGGTTTCCAGGTTCAACGATTTCCTGACCGGGAAACTCACGGAAGGAGCTGTTGACGCTCTCAAACGGCATGGAGCCGATGAAAAGGACATTA
The DNA here is from genome assembly GCA_016209085.1 of Elusimicrobiota bacterium. Lineage (GTDB taxonomy): Bacteria > Elusimicrobiota > Elusimicrobia > Elusimicrobiales > UBA9959 > JACQWV01. Next base: position 12,164 of record JACQWV010000125.1, on the reverse strand, counting down.
CGCTGGTTAAAGTACCGGGTTCCTATGAAATGCCGGTTGTGTGCGAGAAACTCGTAGATGACAAATACAATGCCGTAATCTGTCTCGGCGCAATAATCCGCGGGGACACTCCTCATTTTGACCTGGTCGCTGCTGAAACCGCGAAAGGAATAGCGGAAGTTTCTCTCAAAAATAAACTGCCGGTTGTTTTCGGAATAGTGACTGCCGACAATCTTGAACAGGCTATTGAGAGAAGCGGGACCAAGCACGGCAACAAGGGCGCTGAAGCCGCAAGAACTGCGATTGAAATGGCTAATCTGTTCAAAAATTTAAAATAGTGATTAAGAGATTAAGTAATTAAGTGATTAAGCGATGTGTTGGAAAGTTAATTGCTTTTCAAACTTAATCTCTCAATATCTCAATAACTTAATTACTTTCTGTATGACTTTAAAAGATATTTTTTTCATGCAACGGGCTCTTTCTCTTGCAAAAAAGGGGCTTTATGGCAGCCATCCCAATCCAATGGTCGGCGCAGTGATAGTCAAAAACGGAAAAATCATCGGAGAGGGATTTCATAAGGAGTTCGGGAAAGAACATGCTGAAATAAACGCGATAAAAAACGCAAAATCAAGCGTAAAGGGAGCAAGAATTTATGTTACGCTTGAACCGTGTTCAACCATAGGCAAAACCCCCCCATGCGCTGATGCCCTGATAAAGACAGGAATCAAAGAGGTAATAATCGGCGCGAATGACCCGAATCCGGCTAATTCCGGCAAGGCCGCTGAAATACTCGGAACAGCGGGAATACGAGTCAGAGCAGGAGTTCTTAAAAAAGAGTGCGAATCCCTGAATCGCGTTTTCGCCAAGCATATGAGAACCGGAATGCCGTATGTAACCTTGAAAATCAGCCAGAGTCTGGACGGCAAAATTGCGGATTTCGCCGGCAATTCCAGATGGATATCTTCAAAATCAAGCCGCATTGAGGCTCATAAATTAAGGGCGCAGTCGGACGCTGTATGCGTGGGTATTGATACGATTCTCCGGGACAATCCCAGACTGAATGTAAGATATTTGAAAGTTAAAAAACAGCCCAGCGTCGTGGTTCTTGATTCAAGTTTAAGAATACCGTTGAATTCAAATGTTTTTAAAAACAAAAACGTCGTTATCGCGGCAGGCAGGGGCGTCAGTCCTTATAAAAAGAAAAGGATTGAAAAGATGAACGCTGTTGTTCTGGAATTGCCGCAATCCTCAAACGGCGGAATAGACATAAAATCTCTTTTGAAAACCCTCGGGAGAATGGGCATAGCGCATCTTATGGTTGAAGGCGGCGGCAGGGTGATGGGTTCGTTTATTTCAGGCAATCTCTGGGACAGGTTTATCTGTTTTATCTCTAATGTCATAATAGGCGGTGAAAAGTCTGTAAGTTCTGTCGTCTGGCCGGATGCGATAAATGAGAAGATTAAAACTCTTGGGATGAAAGTCAGAATAAGCGGACTAAAAAAAATAGGAACAGATCTGAAATATGTTCTCAGGAATAATTGAAGCAGTCGGACAGATAGAAAAGATTGATATTTCACGGGAAGGCGCAAGGCTGCGCGTTGAAATCCCCCGGAACAGCGCCTCTGGCGCCACAGGTGTCGGAGGCTATGCCGACGACCGGCAGTGGCGGATTTCTAAGGGTGAAAGCGTGTGCGTAAACGGCGTTTGCCTCAGCGCGGTCTCTATCGGCGGGAATGCCGCTATTTTTGAAGCGTCTCCTGAAACTCTTGAAAAGACCAATCTGAAAATTCTCAAGCCCCGTTCCTTTTTGAATCTTGAAAGGGCAATGAAAATCGGAGACGGGATATCCGGTCATTTTGTGACCGGCCATGTGGATGGGACCTGTATTCTTCAAACATGTTTCAAACAGGGAAACAGCCGCATTCTCCGGATAGAATGCGTTGAGACCGCTCTTATCGTTGAAAAAGGCTCTATTGCATTGAACGGCATAAGTCTTACCGCATTTGAAGTTTCCCCCCGTTCATTCAAAACGGCCGTCATACCTCACACATGGGAAAATACGAATCTTAAATATCTCGGGCCGGGTTCTGTAATCAACATTGAATTTGACGTTCTCGGAAAATATCTTTTTAAAAAAGCGGGGGAAAGGATAGACTCAGGATTTCTCAAAAAACACGGATTTTTTTAATTTATAGGCGGGGGTTATTTATGGCGATATGGGACAGAGCGTTTTTTGCGGCTGACTGCTGAGCTTCTTTCTTGTTCTTGCCTGTTCCTATGCCGAGAATTTTTTTGCCTATTTTGACGCGTATGGTGAAGGTCTTGTCGTGTTCCGGACCCTCAGTGCGCAGTATTTCATATTCAGGAGGGGTTTTGTGCTTTCTCTGTATTATTTCCTGGAGAGAACTCTTGTAATCATTTTCAAATTCTTCGGCTGTCTGCCTTCCTAACCATTCCATGATGAATCTCTCTGTTTCTTTCGTTCCTCCGTCAAAGTATAACGCTCCTATCAGGGCTTCAAGAGAATTGCACAGGATGCTGGAGCGTTTCTTTCCACCTGTCATCATTTCGCCCATGCCCAGATAAAGATGTTCTCCCAGATTGAGTTCCTTTGCCCATCTTGTCAGATTGTTTCTTGAAACAAGAACTGATTTGATTTTTGAAAGGTATCCTTCGTCTTTATCAGGATGCTCCATAAAAAGATATACGGAAACAACCAGACCCAGTACGCTGTCCCCGAGGAACTCAAGCCTTTCGTTGTGTTGAGGCAGATTGCGTTCTATGGCGTATGATTTATGGGTTAAGGCGTTTTTGAGGAGTTCTTTGTTCTTAAATGCGTATTTTATTTCTCTTTCAATGTCCGAATCCATCTCTGTCTCCAAGTACAGAGGATAGAGATTAATTAAGTAATTAAGTGATTGAGTAATTTAGTGATTTAGTAACTTAATTTCTTAATAGCTTACTCACTCAATTTCTTCTCTATCCTCTCGCCTCTATTTCTTTTATTCCGCGGATTTAAGCTTATTTTTGATGTAATCCATTGCCTGTCCGACTGTCTGGATTTTTTCAGCTTCTTCATCGGGAATTTCAATATCAAATTCTTCCTCAAGCGCCATGACAAGCTCCACGGTATCCAGCGAATCAGCGCCAAGGTCCTGCACGAACTGAGCATCCGGCGTTACTTCCGACGCGTCCACTGCCAGCTGTTCCGTAATTATTTTTTTTACTCTTGCTTCCAGGTTTTCAACTACTGCCATATTCTCCTCCTATTACTCAGTAAATAGTAATTAAGCGATTAAGTGATTTAGCGATTTGGCAACTTAATTTCTTAATAACTTAATCACTCAATTACTTCTTTACATGTACATTCCGCCGTTTACGCCTATGACCTGACCCGTTATATACGACGCCTCGTCGCTTGCAAGAAATAATACGAGTTTAGCGACGTCGGACGGGTCGCCGAATTTTCCAAGGGGTATCATTTCAAGGAGCCTGGTTTTCGCTTCTTCAGGCAAAGCCTCGGTCATTTTTGTGGCGATAAAACCCGGCGCCACCGCGTTTACAAGAACCTGCCTTGAAGCGAATTCTCTTGCCATTGATTTCGTAAGACCTATAAGCCCTGCTTTTGAAGCCGAATAGTTTGCCTGCCCCGCGTTTCCCATTTGTCCGGTGACAGAAGTTATGTTGATTATGCGGCCGCATCTCTGTTTGAGCATCAATTTGGAAACTAATTTTGACATGAAAAAGGCGCCTTTGAGATTTACTCCCAGAACCCGGTCCCAGTCATTCTCGCTCATACGGATTAAAAGGCCGTCTTTTGTCAGCCCCGCGTTGTTTACCAGAATGTCAATCCTTCCGAATTTCTGCCGGACAGCTTCAACCAGTTTCTCGCAGTCTGCCGCATTTGAAATGTCCGCAGCCATGCCGATGCAGGAAGTTTTAAAGGTTTTTTCAATTTCAGCGGCCGCATTGACCGCCCCGGACGCGTCAATGTCGGCTATCGCCGTGGACGCGCCTTCCGAGGCGAAATTTGCGGCTATTTCAAAACCTATGCCTCTGGCTGCCCCGGTGATTACAGCGGCCTTGTTTTCAAATCTTTTCATTACACCTCTGATTTCTCCTGTTCGGATTCCATCTTGTCTTTTATGCTCTGCATGTGAGCCGCAATTTGTTCCACAAGCCCTGATTTTGCAAGCTTGCCGGCTATCCTGAGCGCGTTGTAGATGGCGGTTGAACTGCTTTTCCCGTGGGCGACGATAACGACTCCGTTCACGCCGAGGAGCGGCGCTCCTCCGGACTCGTCGGGATTAAGTTTTTTTCTCAAATCCGTGAAAAGTTTTTTCATCAAAAAGGCGCCGATTTTATAAATAAATTTGCTTTCTATTTCATTTTTCAGCATTCTGAAAATCGCTTTGGCAAGGCCCTCAGAAAGTTTGAGCGCAATGTTGCCGGTGAATCCGTCTGTCACGACCACGTCGGTGAGGCCTTCGGGTACGTCTCTTCCTTCAACCGGGCCGTAATAATTGATGCCGATGGTTTTCAGCAGAGGTATGGTTTCAAGCACGAGCCCATTGCCTTTTGTTTCCTCCTCGCCTATGCTCAGGATTCCCACGGACGGATTCGGAACATTGAACAGGGTTTTAAGGTAAATGGAGCCCATTATGGCGAATTGAGCCATGTGCCATGGTTTGGTATCCATGTTGGCGCCGCCGTCTATCAGAGCTGAAACTCCTTTCATGGTGGGGTAGGGAATAGCGATTGCAGGCCTTAAGATTCCGTTTATCCTTTTGATTTTCAGCAGAGACGCCACCATTATCGCTCCGGAATTTCCGGCTGAGACGAATCCGTCGGCCTTGTTTTCCTTAACCATGTCGGCGCAGACCATTAGGGACGAATCCGGCTTGGCGCGGCATTCTTCCACCGGCTCTTTTGCCATTTCTATGATGTCGGGAGCGTGGACTATGTGCAGACGCTCCGGAACCGCGGCGCTGCCGCCCCGCCTTATCTCTTCCTTGATTTCATCGGCCTTTCCGACAAGAAAAATTTCATGCTCAAGATTTTCGGCCGCCAGCAACGCGGCTTCAACGTTCGGCTTGAGTCCGTTATCTCCGCCGTGGGCGTCAAGCGCTATTCTCATGGTTTTATCTCATGCAGTTTTTTCCGGCTCTTTTTTGGATTCTTTTTTGGGTATTTCCATTTTGCCGTTGTAATACCCGCAGGAAGGGCATATCCTGTGCGGGATATGCAATGCCCCGCACTGGGGGCATTTTGAGAGAGATTTAAGCTGAATTTTCCAATTCTGGCTTCTCCTAGAATCTCTTCTGGACGGAGTATGTTTTCTTTTGGGATTTGGCATCTGTTTGCTCCTTAAGTATTTTAAAAGGGCTGTCCGGCTCCATTCTGCAATCGCACTGCCCCGTGTTTAAGTTTTTTTTGCATACAGGACATCTGCCGCGGCAGTTTTCCGCGCACAAAGACTTCATCGGAACGGCCATGACGAGCGCCTGATAAAGCAGATTTAACACATCTATATATTCTACCGAATCAGCATAAGTTTCGTCAAAATTTTCTTCAAACCGGTATTTAAAAAATTCGCCGCATCTTGAGCATTCAAGCTTTAAGATTCCGTTTATTTTGCATTCAAGAAGGATTGAGTCCGCGCCGACTGAAAATTTTATCTCTGCTTTAAGTTCTTCAAAAAAAGCCGGTTTTTCAACGGCTTCGTTAAAAACATCGGTATCAAGCTGTTTTATGGTTTTCAAACCGCCATTCTCCTTTATTTCACCGTACGAAAAGAGCAGGTCTTTCCCGTTCATAATATTTTTTCCTTTATAAAATAAGACGGCTTCCGGCCGGTTTCATAATAAATCCTGACCATTATTTCAGCCAGCAATCCGAGCAGAAGCATCTGGAACCCGATAATGGACAGCAATATCGCTACAAGAAAAAGGGGCTGGTCTTTTACAAAAATCCCATGGTAAAATTTATTGTAAAGAGTCGCCATGGCCAGAAGGCCGGATATGAATATGAGGAATATTCCCCAGCCGCCGAAAAGATATATAGGTTTTCCGAGATAATGTCCCATGAACTTTACCGTAAAGAGATCCAGAATGACCTTGAAAGTTCTTGAGATTCCGTATTTGGATTTTCCGGCGATTCTGGGCCTGTGGTTCACCTCTATTTCCGCGATTCTTGCTCCGCTGTAGCCCAGAAGAGCAGGGAGGAACCTGTGCATTTCTCCGAAGAGCCTCAAGGACTTGATGAGCTTAGATTCGTATATTTTCAGGGTGCAGCCGTAGTCGTGAAGGTTGATTCCTGTAATTCCGGAAATTATGAAATTGGCTATCACTGAAGGCAGGGTTTTGGCGAAATAAGCGTCTTTCCTGCGTTTGCGCCACCCGCTTACCACGTCAAAACCCTCGCGGGCTTTTTGAAGCAGAACGGGAATGTCCCCGGGGTCGTTTTGTAAATCAGCGTCAATCGTCACGAGGTAGGTTCCTGAACTGTGATCTATCCCCGCGCTTATGGCCGAAGTCTGGCCGAAATTTCTCGTAAAGCGGATTAACCGGGCGCGTTTGTCTTTTTTAACTATTTCTTTCAATTCCAGTTCCGAGCCGTCAGTGCTCCCGTCGTCAATAAACAGTATCTCGTACTCCGCCTGAAGGGAGTTAAGCGTTTCCGAGAGTTCCGTATGGAGAATTTTCAGATTCTCTTTCTCGTTATATACAGGCACTACCACCGAAAGTTCCATAAATTCATTCTTCCTTTACCCTATCCCCTACGCCCTCTCTCCTGATGTAGTTCCATGTAAAGTTTTTGCTGCAAACGCACCATATAATTTATATCAAAATCAGAAAGATTTGTCTCTCTGGCGCCTCCGGCAAGTTTTGCTCTCAGGGATTCATCTATCAAGAGGAGTTCTATCTTCCGGACCATTTCCGCGACGTTTCCCATCGGTATCAGGAAGCCGTTGACGCCGTCTTTCACCAGATCCTTGACGCCGTCGGTTTCATAACACACGCACGGCAGTCCTGTTTTAAGAGCTTCTACCAGGCTTCTCGGAAGCCCTTCCCAGAGAGAGGTAAGCATGAAAATGTCGGAGGCTGAGAGAAGCTCCGGAATGTCTTTTCTCCAGCCCGTGAAGATGCAGTTTTCAGAGATGCCCGATTGATGAGCTTTCTGTTTCAGTTTCTCAAGCGTCTCCCCCCCTCCTGCAAAAAGGAAACAAGCCTCCGGTTTTTTGCGCGCGATTTGAAATGCCGCATTTATGAAATCCGAAGGATTTTTCTGAGCTTTGAGATTGCCCACCGTTATGATAAGTTTCCCGTTGTCCGTTATGCCCAGTTCCCTTCTTTTATGAACTCTGTCCGTCATAAAGCTCCCGTATTTTTCCAGCTGGATCCCGCTCCTTATCAGCCTGTAAATGCCCTGGCGGCCGATTTTATGTTTTTCAGCCGTTTCAATGTTCGCCTTTGACACGAAAATGAGAGCATTGCTCAGTTTAGCGCAGATTTTTTCCAGCAAAACAAAAAGATTTCTTTTGATAAAATTCTGTTTTTCGTGAAAACCGAAACCATGGAAGGTGTGAATGATTACGGGAACACGGGCGAAAAAACCCGCGATCCTGCCGAGAATGCCTGCTTTTGACGAATGAGTGTGTATTATGTCCGGTTTCTCGTCTTTGAATATTTTGTAAAGCTTTAACAGCGTCAGGAAATCTTTTACCGGATTTATTTCTCTTATTAGTTCTTTCAGGAAAAGCGTTTCTGCAAGAGGCGCTTCCTTGTCCAGAACCCCTCCCTGTCCGCATATGAGTCCGGTTTTAAACAGGTTTTTATCCAGGTGAGCGAGCGTATAAAGGGTGTTTTGCTGGGCGCCCCCGAGTTCCAGTTTAGTTATAACATGCAGAACTTTTATGGGCATAATCAGGAATTGCAAGTGACAAGACGCAAGTCACATGTCACAAGCAACGGATAAAAAAACGCGGCCTTCATTTAATTTTTTTTATGGTTAAATCGGGGAAATAATGTTTCAGGATTTCTACGTATTTCGTTCCGTAATTCTTTGCCATTCCGTCCCCCCCGAAAAGACAGTATCCCCTGCCTTTGCCCGTGCCTATGCCTCTTAGTATGAAGAATTCCGGGTATTTTCCCCTGAAAACCGGCCTTATTGAAAAAAGACAGGAGCGCAGGGTTCCTGCCGCGAGGATGTCCGATATTTCTTCAGAACCCTCTATGGTTTTGGAGGAGGCAGTGCCTTCTATCCTCATGCTCAGGATTCTCCCGTATTTCGTTCTTTTCAGGGGCGCGAGATTTTTCAATCTCCCTGTTTTGTATTTGCGGATGGCCCTGTTTTCCATCCAGACAGGTTCAAGAATGAGCGTCCAGTATGCGCTGGAAGCGTATGTCTTGTCATGGGGAAGGCACAGGAGATTAGTCTGCGGAAAATTCAGCGTCCATTTGTAAAATTCAAAAGGCGTCATATTTTTCGGATGAATGCTGCCGTCGTTTATGCCGTTCTCGGAGATTCCGCCGCAGGCTGTTTGAAGTTCAACATCCGCCAGTTCAGCGCCTTTGTACAATACTTCATTGGCGGTGTCGGCCACGGCATTTTGCGCGGCCTGATTTTCCGCCTGCAAACCCGGAAAATTCAGACAATGCTCCGAATCGCAGAAATTAAAATGCCTGTCCTTGTGATGGGGGCTTCGTTTTATTCTGACAGCGGCAGTTCTTAAAATCACGGAAAGAGCTTTTAAAGCTTCTTTGGCAGCGTCTCTCCCTGCTGCCGATGCGACCATGGCCGCAAGGCAGTTTTCAATAGTGGTTTTGTTCACGAGAATAAACCCTTCCGGCGCCTCCAGAAAAGCAAGTTCTCCTGTTATTTCTTTGTCGCTTTTGTTGACGCCTTTTGCGTCTATCTGGGGAGATTTTATCAGGATGATGCCGCCCCGTACGGACGGCGTTATTCTGAAGCCGTGTCTCGTGGAATGCACCATGGACGAAAGGTTGTTTTTAATCTCGTAAGTCCTGTTCATTGAATTGTACGCGACGTTCCACTGGAGATTGGCTTTGCCCTGCGCCACCTGGCCGAGTCTTGAGTCAATAACGGTAAAATCCGAATTGCAGATAAAATCCAGTTTTTTTACGAGTGAAGGGAGCCCTGTTTTATCCGCATAAAGAGCCATATCAATCGTATTGCCCTCCTGATAAGACACGGGTTTGTTATGGACCGGCCATGAAATTCTCGTCCAGTAAAGCAGGTTATCCGGCTTTCCCTTTATTGATTTGATGAGTTTGTCGGCTTTTTTAGAGAAGAACGGTTCGGATGGGTCTATTTCAGAAAGGGTATAATACGTCTGCCATGCAGGCACATAATACTTCACTTCGTCAAAAAGGCGCGCCAGCTCTATTTCAGCCTGCAGATTCCTATGGTCGAATTCCAGGGTTTCTTTTAAAAAGGTTATTGAATGCTGGCGTTTTTTTAAATCCTCGTATGAGCGGCTTATCATGTAAGCCGCCGGCGGTATGAGATGCGGATAGAGCTGATACACGGAGCGAAAATCATCAGCCGCTTTTGCAGGGCCGGAGAGGCGCGTTTCAGCCAGCGCCATCGCAAAGCGCGCATGAGCGGCAAGGTCCCTGGAGGCAGTCAGGTCTATCACTTTTTCAAACGAGTTTCTGGCTTCCGGATATTTTTCAAGGGAAAACAGGTTCCAGCCTTTTTCAAAATGAATGTAAGGGTCATCCGGGGAAATAATCTCGGCTTTTGTCAGGTAGGCGAGGGCTTCCTCAGGCTTCCCCGCCTCTGCAAGCAGTACTGCCAGATTCATAAGACTCGGATAAAGCAGTTTTGTGTCCGAGGATATAAAGGATATGTATTTAAGACTGCCGATGGAGTCGTCGGGCCTGCCGTCATGCCAGGAATCAATTGATGTTTTGAATATCTTCTCCAGGTCTTGCGCGGCAGCGTGCGGGAACGGACATAAACAGACAAGAAAAAAAGCGGCAAAATTTAAAAATATATTTTTCTTAAGCATTGGTTATATTTTACTTATAATTTCCTAATAATGTAAAATAAATATTTTAGCCATAATTGCGGCGGGGCCATTAGCTCAATGGTGGAGCAGGCGCCTCTTAAGCGCAAGGTTACAGGTTCGAGTCCTGTATGGCCCATAAAAGGTAAAGAGGCGAGGGATTAGAGGCGAGAGGATAGAATACCCCTTTCTTTGATAGAAGGGTGTGACGCAGGGAATTACCTCTTAGGAAGGGTTCAGCGTAGGCGTTGACCGAAGGGAAAAAGCCGAGCGACGACGAAACGGGAAACCTTAGGTTTCCCTTGTAGAGCACTGAGCGGAGAAGGACAACCTTCCGAAGCGAGGCGGAGTGCGTAAAACCGTCCCGACGTGAAGTCGGGATGCGACAAAGGCCCTGGTGGCGGAATTGGCAGACGCGGCGGACTTAGGATCCGCTCCCTGTAGGGATTGGAGGTTCGAGTCCTCTCCAGGGCATTGTTGGATAAAAAGCAGTGATTAGTGGTGAGTGATGAGTGGCGAGTAGAAAAAAACCAACCACTGACCACTAATCACTATTCACTGATGTTAATGGAGGAAACATGTTATTTTCATCACAGCGCGACAAAGAAATAAAGAAAATAAGCCATGAGGGATGCGTTTATGTGTTTTCAGTCATGCTTGCGGGAAAGACATTGGAGGATTTACGCCAGCAGGCGCTTGTAAGACTTCAGTCAATAGTCGCCGTTCCCGGTTTCAGACAGGGAAAAGCGCCTTTAAATATCATAGAGCGGCAGTTCCCGTCAATGATTAAAGACGAAATAATTGATATCGCAGGCAAATCATTACTCGCGGAAATCATTAAAAACGAGCGTCTGACTCCGGTGGTGACTCCTGTTCTCAAGACGCCTAAATATGAAGAAAAAAAATTCCTCTCTTTTGAGATTCAGCTTGAATGCAGCCCGGCATTTGACGCAAAAGGTTATGATAATATTAACGTCACAAAGAAGATGCGCAAAATTGCCGATCCGGATGTGGAAAATTACCTGCATAGATTGAGGGAATATAATTCATATCTCAAACCGGCGGACGAAGGTCATGTCGTCGGCGGCAATCATTTTGTGCTGGTGGATTATGAGGCTCATGAAAACGGCGCAGTGATTTCAGAGGCTGGCGCCAAAGGCGAACTCGTGGATATGTCCTCCCCCCAGACCATAGCCGGACTTAGCCAGGCGATTCTGGGAGCCGGAAAAGGCGATACGCGGGAATTTGATTCGGAATTCTCCGGGAGGAACCTTCATTTCAAGGTAAATGTCCTGGAAATAAAGGAAAAGGTGATTCCGGAGCTGGATTCCAATTTCCTGAAAGAAACCGGCGCTGTGAATCTTGAAGAACTGCAGAAAAAAATCAGGGAGATGCTTGAAAATTCAGAGAAGGAAAAAGCGGAAAAGGAAGTCATCAGCCAGATTGAAGATTCCCTGATAAAAAACAATCCTTTCATCCTGCCGCCGAGTCTCGTCAGGGAGGAGACAAAAGAGCTTTTTGAAATCCTCAAAAAAAGAGTCTCTACGAAGGAAGAGGTGAAAGAAGACGTTGTCCTGGAAAAACTCAAACCCCTGGCCGAAAGAAATCTCCGCATCGCCTATCTGCTGCGCAGGATAGCCGAGAAAGAAAAAATAGAGGCTACGGAGGAAGAGTTGAACGCGGAAATGGAAAAATCCCTGGCAGGGCTGGAAACCGAAGAGGAAAAGCAGAAATTAAAGGAACTTTTCAGAAACCGCAGGGAATACATTCTGGCTTCCATAGCCGAAATCAAGACGATGAATTTTATCAAGTCCAAAGCTTTGATAAAGGAAGAAGTAAGTAGTAAGGATTAAGCAGTAAGCAGTAAGAATTAAGACGCGAGGCGAGAGGGACGTTGTTTAGTTATTTAGTTATTGTATAATCAAGATATGCCAAGACAAGCAAGAATTGATGTAGCCGGGTGTCTGTAACACGTAATGGCGCGCGGGATAGAGCGCCTAAAAAAAAAAAAAAAAAGCGGGGATTATAAGGATTTTCTTTCCCGGCTTGAAGCTGGTTTGGATAAAACCGGAAGCAAATGCCTGGCGTGGTGCCTGATGCCGAATCATTTTCATCTGCTTGTGTTACGCGGAGAAAGACCGCTTGCCGAGTT
>JACQWV010000059.1 GCA_016209085.1 Elusimicrobiota bacterium | reverse complement strand
ATATCATGGTTTTTGTAGGGGTTTGATTTATCAAACCCGCTTTTATTCGGGTCGGATAAATCCGTCCTTATAATTCAAGGAGAGGGACGACCCCTACAATGCAGAATCAAATGTCAAGTTATTTATGTTACACTACACTAGTTTATGAAGTTTGATTTTTATAAAATTTGGAAATTTCTGGCGAATGTTTTTTTCCCGAGAATCTGCCTGCACTGCAAACGGGATATCCATTATCTTGACGATAATGTCCTCTGTCCGTCTTGCTTTCAAAATCTGCAGGAAATCCCCGAATTTTACTGCAAAACGTGCGGGGTCCCTCTTGAACATGGAGCTCATTGCTTTGACTGCCGCAAGCCGAAAAACGAAAATCCGGAATGCTCTATCATCAGGGCAAGATTTGTCTTTAACCCGCAGATAAGATCGGTCATACATTCCTTTAAATATCACTCAAAGCCCTATCTCGCAAAGATTCTTGCCGGATGGCTGTTAAATTCCTTTGAAAGATATCCTGAATTGAAGGGATATGATTCCATAACCGCAATACCCCTCCATCCGAGAAAGGCGGCTCAAAGGGGATACAATCAATCGGAGCTTCTTGCCGAAATAATAGCCGAAGAAAAAAACCTGACTCTTCTTGACAAGGTCGTTGCCAGAAAAAAAGAAACAAAATCCCAGGCAAAACTTACAAGAAAAGAAAGGATTGCCAATATATCCGGAGCTTTTGAAGTTTTAAATGCCGGAAAAGCGAAGGGCAGAAGAATTCTCCTGATTGACGACGTCGCCACTACCGGCTCAACCATGCAGGAATGCGCCGGAGCGTTAAAAAAAGCCGGAGCAAAATCAGTCGCAGGTCTTGTCGTAGCAAGAGAAAGTTAAAACTCTATGTCAAAGATGTAGGCTGAATACGGCGGAATTTTATCCATTGGAATGCCGTCCTGGATGTCCTGGACTTTAAAAGAAAAGAACCTGTCCGACAACTCTTCAAATATCACGGCGGAATCCCCTGAGGCTTTAACGGAAAAATTAATTTTGCCGGACGAAACGCTGCCGGAGTAATTTACCGCGACAATCTTCAACGTCCGCCTCTGGCTCCAGAACCAGCTTAATATGTTCCTGTGGGTCTCGTCGTTATGATAAAGGCGGGAGACTTCAAGCAGATTCCATTCTCCTCCGTGAAAGGCCGGATGGTCCACGATTTTCAAAAGCTTTTCATAAAATTTTTTCACGCTTATGTCGGTTTCAAGCTCCGCGTCCAGGAGCTGAATCGGAATTTTGCGCCTGACGCCTTTTAACTGCATCTCATAAAAATACCGCAGGCCTTTTATGGTGGAAACAATCACAGCCGCAGCCATGGCTTTTTCTTTGCCGAAAGCCGAAATGGAAGGAATTTCGTCGTGATTGTCAATGAATCTTACCGAACGCTTCTGGTAAAGCTTCTCGGCGCGCAAATGCCCGCGCACGTCTTCCGCGCCCATATAGCGGAGCCTGTCATAAGTGACTTTATCATAAGTGTAGTCAAAACCAATCTGCTGGAGCCGCCATTCAAGGCCCCAGTAAACCTCTGCTATAAAAACAAATTCGGGAAATTTTTCTTTCACTTTTTTTATCGCGCCGCTCCAGAATTCCTCATCCGGCCTGGGGTAGCCGGTTTTATTCAAAAGCCATCCCCACGTGTTCTCATGAATGTCGTTCAACGTGAGCATTACCATGTCGCAGCGCGCTCCGTCGCACATCTCGGCAAGGCGCATGAGCATATCCCGCATTTTTTCGCGGGTATAGGGATTGAAATAATTTATCTGCGCGGTGTCGGTCCATGGCGGAAAATTCGGGTCCCTTCCGTACGCCACATATTCTTTCCTGCCTTTTATTTCGGTTTCAAAAAACCAGTCGGGATGATTCTCATAATCCTGTAAAGTCCCTTTTATAAAACAACCTTCGCATTCTTTTATAAACGGATTGTCTCTGGCTGTGTGATTTGAGACGAAATCCAGAAGAAGTTTCATCCCCAAAGAATTCAGTTTCTCTTTTAACGCCTTGATTTCCCCTTCAAACCCGAATTCCGGGTTCAGTCTATAGTCAAATACCGCGTATGGAGAAGGACCGATGTTCTCAATTCCCGCTCCGGGGCGGATTTTTTTTGCCTCATCAAGCAGTTTTGCGTCCGATTTGGCTATCTTCCCCGATTCAGGACTCGGCATCCACACTCCCATAAGCCAGACCATGTCAAAACCGAAATGTTTGAGTTCCAGCCACTCGTCTTCCGGAATAGCGGAAAGAGTCAGGTCGGCCGAATACTTTTTTCTCAAAGCATTAAGCCAAAGCCTTATGTTGATTTCTATTAAATGCGGGTTTGCACGAAGCATAAAATACAGTAACCGGTAATCAGTGGCAAAGCAGGAAGCAAAAGTATCCAGTGACCGGTAATACTCATAAATAAAAAATAATAATCTTTAATCTGTAATCTGTGGAAAAGCGAGAAGTTCTCGGCACACTAAATATTCAGCGAATCCCGTTGTCATTCCCACGAAACTTGTCCCTGCAGGTAGTAAGCAGGGAGTGGGAATCCATAGATTCCCGTTTACACGGGAATGACGTGCTTCAGTGAGCATGTACTCTACCGTTACTGGTTACTGGCCACTGGTTACTGCTGTTTACGGCAGGTTCGTTATCAGATACTCGCCGGACTGCAAATGAGCGGAAATGCCGAATTCCGGGATATGAACGCCTGTTGCCTGCCATGTCATATTGGCTATAACCGTTTTTTTAACCCCCGGTCTGGTTTTTGATTTCATTACATAACCTACCCACGACCCTCCGTCTCGCGGCCATATCGGCTCAATGTCATACTCTACAAGCTCCCGCCTTAAATTATTGGCGATGGAAAAAACATTCTGATATGTCTGTTTCACCCACGAATTTCCCGAGTTCCAATCTATCTGAACCGGCACGCTGAAAGGCAAAGGTTTGTGCTCCGTAGGTATAGCGGCGTCATAGCCGATTTCCGCCCCTGAATAAACCATGACTGCTCCAGGCATGAGCATCGTCAACATAAGAGCAGCCGGCAACCGGCGCCCGTAAATTTTTTCAGGGGCAGGCTCGTCGTGATTTCCGATAAAAGACACGGAACCTGCTCCTCCTCTCTGCCACGCAAGATATGCGGCTCTGTTGACGGCGCTGGCCTGTTCAAAGCCGTTTGCGCCGGCAGCGGCCTCATACCATCCTGTCTGGCCTTCGGGCCGGGCATGCTCGTACTTGCTGTAAATAGCGTCAAATCCGTACGCAGAAAGGTCTTCCTGAAAAGCGTATGCCTCGGCTATGAAAGCGGCTGACGGCTTGACGGCCTTTACCTGGCTGATTAATCTCGCGTAGAATTCTTCCGGCGGCATTGTTTTCTTCCATGTTCTTGCAAAAGCGTTGTTTAACGCCAGATAAGCCATGTCAACCCTGAAACCGTCTACGTCAAATTTCGCAACCCAGCCCTTTACTATTTCACCCATGCGTTTTCTCAAAGCAGGGTTGCTGTAATCTATCTGGGCGGTGTCTATCCATGTTGAAATTCCGCTCCCGTATTCAAACCCGCCGTGATGAATGCAGTATTTTCTGCCGTTGGAGAAATGCTCAAAATATCCGTTCGTTGAACAAGCCTGATAATTATTGGCAGGCAGATAATTGATGAAATAATTCGGGTCTTCATTAAGAAGTTTTGAATCAAGCGAAGTGTGGTTAACCACAAAATCAACAATGACCTTCAAACCTGCCTGGTGCGCTTTTTTTACAAAATTCCTGAAATCTTCTTCAGCGCCGAGTTCAGGATTTACAGTTGAATGATCTATTATTGAATAGGGAGACCCCCCTCCGGTTCCGGTCTGGCCGCGCACGCCTATCGGGAGTATCCCCATTGGCCATACCGCGTCAAAGCCCATGCGCTTTATAGCGTCAAAATCCGAAATCTGGAAATCCCTGAAGAAAGGTTTTTTGTCCGAAGTCTTGAAATCGCCTGAATTTCTTCTTCCATTGAGATTGTATGCCCTCGGGAAAAGCTCGTAGATTCTGGCTTTCTTCGCCCACTGAGCCATATCATAAGTCTGCACATTTTTCCGCAATCCCGAAACATAATGCTCAAGAGCGGCATTCAATTTGGCGTTTTTCTCATAAACGGAAATATCGGAATTTTTTAATTTGGAAAGATAATCCCTTAACTCCTGCGTCCAGGAAACCGGTCTCAGCAAAGCGTCAAGATAAACAAAATAATCGTTGAGATGATGGATAAATTTATCAGCGCCGTATTTGGATTCCAGCTCTTTCTTGGTCCACAAAAATCCCTCAAGCCCGACCGATTGCGCCTGATAGAGCCAGCCCTGCTCCGCGTGTCTGAACATAAACTGGCGCATCTGGGGAATGCTGTATTCCCACTGACCCGAGGAAAGAATTTCCTTGGCCTCGGCCAGATAATTCTGGGTAGAATACTTGGGGTCGTCCGCCTTAGACGGAGCGGATTCTGCCGGCGGGGAAGGCAAAACACTGTCAAAAAGAATAGATGCATCATGCCTTTGAGTTTCAAGGGTTGAAGCGCTTGCTGAAGACAGAAAAAAAACTACTGTCAGCAGGAACGTTAAAAACTTATGAAACAAATTGCGCATCATGATATATACTTTATTTTTACCACAGAAATCTTGAAGGCGCAAGTACCAAAAGACCTACTGAATCACTAAATCTCTTAATCACTTAATCACTAAATTGTTACTTATGAGCCAGATTTCGGCGAGTTTGTAAGATATGAAACCAAAAATGATTATGAGCAGAATTCCGGAGTAAACCACTCTTTTTGCCCAGAATGAACTTGAATAATTGACGATTTTTTTAGAACTCATGCTCTCATAAACCCACCATTTGGTTCCCGGAACATTTGACACGGAAACCAGGTATTTCCCGCCGGCATTAGATATCATTTCGGATCTGAAATCGGACAAATTCTGCATAGATGCCAAACGCATCAATTCCAATACCTGCGGCTGAGCCTTTAAACCGGGGCTTATTACAGACTTTCCTTTGGAGTCCACTATAATTTGTCCTCCTGAATCAACAAGACCGAAATCCCCGCTGTAACTGCCGGGGCTTGTTTTTATCGCCTCGTTCAGATACGCCAGGCTCATCTCGGACAAAATCACATTTTCAATTTTCCCGCCGCTTTTCGCCAGGGGTTCGGATATAACCAGAACAGGCGGAGAATCCAGCCTGTATTCAACCGCTCCCTGGGAAGTTTTTTCTAGAATGGTGTTTTTAAAAATCTCCTCTCTGGAATAGTCTTTTAAACGGGCTATCTTTCCTTTTCCTATCTCAGCCGCCTTTTTACCGGAGGGTTCAAGAATCAAAAACCCGATGTATTTCCCGGAATGTTCTCTCAGTTTTTTTTCAAGGATTTCCTTTTTTTTCCATACGGAAGCGTTCAGGAATTCTTTTTCTTTCGCAAGCTTATGTATGTCATAATTGAGATTCAGGTTGTCTGAGACAAACTTGGCGAGAATTCTGGTTTTGAGTTCAAGATACAGAAGACTGTCTTTTTTGGCAAGTTCCTGATTGTATGAGAGAAAATGGCTGCTGAGTATTAAAAACGGCACGAGAAAAATAAAAATCACAGCTCCTATGAATTTGTATTTGTTTAAACCTGCCATTGCAATAATAATACCAAAAAAACAGTTAATTGTTAACAGTTTCCCGGAAAACGCCTCCCGGAATTTTCTTCAGAACCCCGGAAACGATGTCTGCAAGCCCTATTCCGCAATAAATGCACAGAATCCAGAATGCGTTCATATAAAATCTCATCTCAATGCCGCTCCCTTTTGCAATCTGGTCAATGCCTGCTATAAAAGTTATGGGAAGAATCAAAACCGGAAAAAGCAGAAGCAGAAAATATTCCCTTCTTTTAAAACAGAAAAACATTCCCGCAAGCAAAAGCAGAATCTGAAATTTGTAATACATAAGCCTTGGGACATAATGAGTAAAACTTTTGAAATAACCTCTTAAAACTCCCTTAATAGATTTGACGGCGCCGTGTCTGAACATAAAGGAAGAAATATTCATGGGCCCGCCTTCAAACCTGTTTGACGCCAGGGGCGCTTTTGTCTCGGCATTGAGCCAGAATCTGGCGGCAATCCGGTGAGAGTAAACCGGGCTTTTAAACTTATACTGCTGATAGCCTAAATAAGGCAGGGTCAGAACCAGCGCGGCTGCCAGAATAATCCCGCCGGATTTAAGCCTTTCCCTGGAAAAATCCAATACCAGGTCAATGCAAAGAATCAAAATTACAATAAGAATGTTTTCCAGTCTGGTCAGCATGCAAAAACCGCCGATTGCTCCGGTTATAACACAATTTTTTATAGCGCCGTCTTTTTTAGACAGGAAATACCAGAAAACCAGCAGAAACAATCCGCTTGTCAGATTATTCACTCCCTGCACCCCGTAGTAGCCGGCATAAGGATTTACCGCGAAAAACATGGAAGCCCCCAGACCCGCAAGAAATCCGTATTTTTTATTCACAAAATACAGAATCAAAAAACCCGAAACAATAAACACAAGCGCTGTTGCAAGCCTGACTGCAAATTCGTCGTTAAACCTCAAAAACTGCATTATCTTTACCAGAAGAACCGGGACAGGCTCCCTGATGCCCGAGTCGTAAAAGAAAGAGGAGTTTTTTGCAAGTTCCGGGAAACCGCCGGGGTCGCTTAAGGGAACATTTGAAAAAAGCGCCCAGCACGCGGAGATATTAAAGGAAAGAGCAGCTGAAACAAGAAAAAGATTGAACCGCTTCACCAAACTTCCAAAATCAAATTTTGCCTTGTCATCCATTCGGCGCACTCCGGATTTTAAGGAAAGATTATTTTCTAATTAGTTTTAGAAGATATTTGAGGTCTTCGCGGTCCTTCGGCCTGCCGGCTGCTTTCTTCATCCGTATTAATTCTTTCAAAGACGCAAAATTGACATACACTCCGCCGAACTTTGCTCTTACTCTGGTTTTCCATACATTTTCAAACGTAGTTCCTTTCACAAAAGGATGTATGTCAGTTTCAACGGAATACTGGCGAATCAGCAGTTTTTTCTGCAACAAATTCTCTACGGAAATATCCGAAACATCGTAGCCGAATTTCCGAAGAGCGGACAGCGTCTTTGAGGCATTCTCAAAAATAGGACGGATAAAAATATCAACATCCAGCGTGGCCCTGGCATACCCATGCACCGGGAACGCGGTCGCGCCTATAATCACGAATTTGACCTTATGTTCTTTTAATGATTTGAAAAGCTTTTCTGTGTCCATTCTTGTCAAGAAGGGCTATCATCTCTCTGGTTTTGGCCGCCATAAGTTCAAACCTCTGGCGAATTGAGAGCGAACGAAGAAAATCAAGTTCAAAGTTAATCTCTTTCTCCTCATTATGCCCGGATAATTTAAGAACGATTTTCCTTCCCATGATCACATTTTACAAATTCCAATCCATTATTAGAAACAAAAAGTTGTCTGTAGCATCCTCCTGTTCCTAAATTATCATTCTATGAGCAACGTCCCCTCCGTCCTTTACCCTGATTTTATCCATTATCAGATTTTACAATAAAACCTCTTTTGGCGCCGCTTGACAAGAGCCTCTTTCTGGTGTATAATATTTCTATACATGAAGAATATATTTCACCACTCGGGATTTGAGTGGGATGAGCGGAATATTAACAAAAACTGGGAGAAACACAGGGTTAAATATGCGGAAAGCGAGGACGTGTTCTTTAACAATCCGATTATAGTTGATATAGAGAAAAGCAAAATACTTTATCATGAGGACAGGAGGATCGCTTACGGGGCGACGAATACCGGCAGGCTGCTCTTCATCGCGTTCACTTTAAGGAATGATAAAATCAGGATAATATCAGCGCGGCCTATGAGCAGGAAGGAGAGGAAATTTTATGAAGAAGCAAAAAAAGCCCTTAGAATTTAAGAGCGAAAAAAAAGAATTTGAGTTCTGGGCAAAGGCGGATTCAACCGATTATATTGACCGCAGAACGGCCCGGCTGGGTTTATTCCCGAACCTGAAGCCTACTTCAAAGGCGATACCGCTGAGATTGCCGGTTTCATTGCTCGACAGGCTGATGATAAAAGCCCATAAATGCGGTATTCCGTATCAGTCGTTGTTAAAGCTGCTGGTAATCAGAGGCTTAAGATCGCTGTAGATTTGCAGGCAAAACAGTAAATACATGACCGCTAAACCCGCCTACACAAATTTGAAACAAAATAACTTACTGAGCTTTCACTACCCCTGTAGCCGCAAAGCGAAGCTCTGCTTTATAACCGCATCCCTGCGTACGCAGGGATTGCTTTGCTATAAAAAAAGCAAGTAAGAAAGTCAGCAGCGTCCCCTACCTATACGCCGAGGATATTGCGCCAGCTGAAATTTACAACGCCGGGTCTCAGGGAGAAATTATCATCCGAACCGGAAACCAGAGAAGCGCTTTTTACCACGCCTTTTAAATCCGCCATGGCCCTCACCAGGGAGGAAGCATGTCTATGCGTTATGGTCATGGCGCTTTTTATTTCGAATAAGTGAAGCTCATGCCCCTTTTCCACGCACAAGTCCACCTCAAGGCCGTCCTGTGTACGCAAATAATACATTGAGGACTTTTGGCCGGAATGCAGAAACCTTTTAAGGAAGTCCATAACCACAAACGTCTCAAAAAGAGCCCCATAACCCGGACTTGAAAACAAAGCCTCCTCCGAGTTTATTCCCAGAAGATACGCCGCCAGCCCTGTATCGGTAAAATAGAGTTTCGGGCTTTTCACGAAGCGTTTGCCGACGTTCCTGTAATACGGGTATAACAGGTAAATCTGATATCCGGTTTCCAGCACGGAAAGCCATCTTTTAATTGTGGGGACGGAAACCCCCAGATCCCTGGAGATGTCGGACATGTTAAGTATCTGCCCGGTGAGG
Source organism: Elusimicrobiota bacterium (assembly GCA_016209085.1). Classification (GTDB taxonomy): domain Bacteria; phylum Elusimicrobiota; class Elusimicrobia; order Elusimicrobiales; family UBA9959; genus JACQWV01. The sequence goes on along the minus strand of JACQWV010000059.1, from coordinate 974 downwards.
GAAGCGCAGACCTTAAGAAAGGTCTCAAACTGCTGGAAATCCCCTATATGCGCCAGATTGCGGACATCGCGTTCAAGGTACGTGGAGATGTAGGAACCGCACCAGAGCTGCCGGTCCACGGCTCTGTTCGCGGCCGGCTCCGGATACGCGCCGCGCAATATCACATCGGCAAGAGAGAACTTTTTCGAAGCTTGCAGTCCAGGCCCCATATTGCCGATAAGCCTGTCAATATCCATTGTTTTGCTTCCGGCTCCGGAGAGTTCGGCATACGAAAAAGGCAGCAGGGACATAACGGCGGCACGGCCCGCCAAAGACTGGCTGACCCCGGCCATAAGCGCGAAATTCTGCGAACCCGTAAAAAGCCACCGGCCCGGTTTCCTGTCTTCGTCTATCTTGGTTTTAATATAGGACAGCAGGTCCGGCACATATTGTATTTCGTCTATGATGACCGGCGCGTTGTACTGCTCAAGGAACATAAGGGGGTCCTGCCTGGCCCTTAACCGCATATCCGGATTTTCCAGACTGACGAACTTGTGAGTTTTGCCGAAAACGGTCTTTAACAGGGTAGTCTTCCCGGACTGGCGCGGCCCGGTAACCACCACGGCGGGGAATGTTTTCACGGCTTTCTTAAGGGCTAAGGCGAGGGTTCTGTCTTTCATACTTACAATAATATAGCTTTTTTATTAATATGTCAAGTTAAAATTAAAGCATTATGGAAATTCTTGCATGGGTGGCGGCGGGGAGAATTCTGTAGTAGTGAAGGCGAACTGGATATGGTTACGAATTGGAACTTGGCGCGAAATTATAGGATTGAGATAAATTTCACCTCAAGCCTTTGTTTAAACACACGGGCAATTTTCTCAAGTGTGGTTAATGATGGCTTATAACGGTCACTCTCAAGCCTGGAAACAACTTGCTGTGTGGTGTGAAGCTTTTTTGCAAGTTCTGCTTGTGTCATGTGATAGCGGTCTCTT
>JACQWV010000058.1 GCA_016209085.1 Elusimicrobiota bacterium | reverse complement strand
CTTCAGATATAAGAGTAAAAAAAGATGTCCGACCATTTACAGATGGACTTGAAGTGATAAAAAAATTAAACCCAATAAGTTATAAATTAAATGGTAAAGCAGGATTACCTAAAGATAAGGAAGGAATAAGTATTATTGCAAATGATGTCCAGGATATTGTTCCATACTGTATTTCTAAATATAAAGCGAAATTAGAACAGTCTGACACTAAAGAAACTGAATTGTATGATTTTAATTCAGGGGCTTTAACATTTGTATTAATAAATGCAGTGAAAGAACAGCAAAACGAGATTGCCTCTATTACACTTGCAATGACAAAGCAGGAAAAAGAAATAGAAGAACTAAAGGCAGAAATAAAGAAGTTGAAAAATTAGATTTCTTCATGGGTATTGGTAAAAGGTAACAGGTGCCTTTTTCTATCTCCTGGCGCTTAATGAGCCAAAGGCTCGTTGTTCCGGAGGCTATGTCTACGACCATAACTAAATTGTTCCCAACCTTGAATGTAGAAGGAAAAGGGGAAAAGGGGACAGGTTGCTTTTTTAGCGGAGCAGTCTTTTATGAAAACCTTTATATATTTGACATACTATTAAATAATATGTTATATATACTGTGCGTATTGTTATGATAGAAAAACATAACTTTCACTGGCGGGACGGTTTTTTCTACGGCTTTCCAAAGAAACGGGAGATGTTCGGCAAACTGGCTGATGAGATTAAGACAAGGCAGATTATCTCCGTGACAGGGCTGAGAAGGACGGGAAAAAGCACTCTTTTAAAGCAGGTGATAGACCATCTCATCGAATCGGAAAAAGTCGGCAGGGAAAACATCCTGTTTTACTCATTTGACGAGGAGCAACCGAAGATAGACGATATCATCAAAGAATATGAAGCGAGGACTGGAAAGGACATTCTAAAGGAAAGTAGCAGGATTTATGTCTTTCTCGATGAGATTCAGAAACTTGAAAACTGGCAGAACCAGACAAAATATTATTACGACAATTATTCCAATATTAAGTTTTTCGTCAGCGGGTCGTCATCTCTTTTCATAAAAAAGCACGTGAGGGAATCCCTAGCCGGCAGGATATATGAATTCGTGCTTTCCCCTCTGTCTTTCAGGGAGTTTCTTGTTTTCAGGGACAAGAGGGAGTTTATCGAAAAGGCGTCCATGCTTCAGGATGCGCTCAAAGCCGAATTTCTTGCGTACCCGAAAAGGCAGTTCATAGAGATTGTCAATGAAAGCGAAGAGAAGGCAGGACAGTATATAAGGACGGTGATTGAGAAGATAATATACCAGGACATACCGAAAATTTTCCCGATAGAGAATGAAGATCTGTTGATGAAGATTATGAGGATTGTTGCTTCAAACCCCGGCATGCTTTCGGACTATGAGTCCCTTTCAAATGAGCTTGGGATAAGCAGGGTCACTTTGTCAAATTACTTTTTTTATCTTGAAGAGTCCTTCTTGATTAAAAAACTGTACAATTTTTCCGGAAATATGCTTGCTTCTGAAAAAAGGATGAAAAAATTTTATCTGGCTTCTACATCACTTTTCACATTTTTGAATAACGACATAGAAGAGCCAAAATTGATTGAAAATCTTGCGGTTGTGTCTACTGACGCCCGGTTTTTCTGGAGAACGCCCCAAAAATATGAGGTGGATATTGTTTTGAGAAAGGATAATGAAGTCACTCCTATAGAGGTAAAGTATAAAAATGACGTTTCGGCAAAAGAAGTAAAAAACCTCATTCGTTTCTCAGAGCGTAAGGAACGGCAAAAAAATGGCAATCCGTTTTGTTCCGGCATGGAAATTTCTATTGGCTCATGACCGCGAAGAGTTTTGAATTAACAACAGGCAACGCCCGCCTTCGTCGCGACTTCGGCAGGGCAGGTCGGCATCGGGACGGCGGATCCGACTGAAAAATTAGAGGTCGGGGATTCAGGCAAAAAGTCTTTTGAAGTCAGGCCCGACGCCAATTACATAAGCCTTTTGATAGACGGAGTGGAAGTCGCAAGAATGAGGCCGTAACAACAGCGGATAGCGATTGATGCACGGCGCGAATTTAAAAAGAATATATTGACTTTTTTATAGTAGTAGTATAAAATAGTTATTATGACCATAATACGAACCTTATACCGGAAACTACTGAATGAATTCAGAAAGAGAGAAATTTCTATCATCGTCGGACCGAGACAGGTCGGGAAAACGTTTATTTTGAAACAAATAAGCGGAAAACTGTCCAAAAGCGGCAAAAAAGTAAAGTTTTATAACCTGGAATTTCCAGAAGACCTGAGGCTGTTAAATAAACCTGACGAGGAATTGTTTAAAATATTCGCTCAAAACGCGGACGCAGTATTTATAGACGAATTTCATTACATAAAAAACGCCTATAGAATATTCAAAATGATTTATGACGGCGCAAAAAAAGTAAAAGTTTATGCCTCCTGCTCTTCCTCAATAGACATTCATAAACATCTTAAAGAAAGTCTGGCGGGCAGAAGGCTGCTGACGCGATTAAATTCTCTTTCTTACGGGGAATTTTTACAGAAATACGGCGGCGAATCCTCGCATTCTTCCTTAAATGAATATATGCTTTACGGAGGGCTGCCCGGATTATTGAATTTGAACAGACCCGACGAAAAAATAGGCCTGTTAAACGAATTAATCGCCGCTTACATCCAGAAAGACATAAAGAGTCTCATAAAAGAGGAAAATATCCGGGCTTTTAATGCCCTGATTTATCTGCTCGCCGAGAATCAGGGTTCGCTTGTCTCTGAAAACAGCCTGGCGCGGGAGGTAGGATTAACTGCGGCAACCATAAACAAACACATATCTTTGCTGGAGAACACCTACGTCTGTCATTCGGTTTATTCCTATGCAAAAAGGTTGGGCAATGAATTAAAAAAATCCAAGAAAATTTATTTTTACGACCTTGGAATAAGAAACGCTCTGTTAAAAGATTTCTCCCGTTATGATAAGAGGGAAGATAGGGGCATTTTAAGCGAAAGTTTCATTTTTCTGCAGCTACTCCGGATATTAAAACCCAACATGGAAATAAAGTTCTGGAAAACCAAATCAGGCGCTGAAATAGATTTTGTTTTACTTAAGGACAGACGGCCCTTTTTAATTGAAGTCAAGACATTTTTAAATAACTTCAATATGCCGAATTCATTCGCCTCCTTTATCAGGAACTACCCGGACACATCCGGCGGAATGATTGTCTCTCTCAATTTGAAGGCCAAAATTAACTTTATGGGCAAAAAAATCCTTTTCTCAACCTTTGATTCTTTTGTCAAAGACATAGAAAAATTTTTATGCAAGTTTTAGCGTCTAAAGAGCGCGGTCCGGGGCAGACGTTGGGGGAAGATTGCATTGTAATCTAAAAAAGTTGCGACTTTTTTTGACTGTGGGTTAAAAAAGTTGTAAAATTTATTTATGAAAAATATAAAAAGATATGTGCATAATCAGGTTTTAAAGGATATAAAAGAAAAGATGGTTTTTGTATCCGGTCCGCGACAGGTCGGCAAAACCACCCTTGCCAGACAGATAATTGGTTCTAAAAACGGATATTTAAACTGGGATTTTACGGAACATAGGGAAAAAATACTGAAAAATGAGCTTCCTGTAAGCGATTTCTGGGTTTTTGACGAAATACATAAATACAGGCAGTGGAGAAATTTTATAAAAGGTATTTATGATGTGTACGGTAAAACAAAAAAAATTCTTGTAACGGGCAGCGGCAGACTGGATTTGCTCAGGTTCGGGGGGGATTCTCTTCAGGGCAGGTATCATTTATTGAGGATGTTTCCCCTGACCGCGCCGGAACTGGGGATTTTAAATGAAAAAGATTTTATGGAGTTGTTGTATCTCGGAGGTTTCCCTGAACCGTTTTTTTCGTCTTCGGAAGTTTTTGTGAAAAGGTGGTCAAGGGAATACAGGTCAAGACTGGTCAATGAAGAAATAGCGGATATTGAAAAGTTTCAGGATATTTCAAAGCTTGAATTGCTTATGCTTCGTCTGCCCGGGCTTGTCGGAAGTCCTCTTTCAATAAATTCCCTGAGAGAAGATTTAAACGTTTCCCATAAATCCATTTCAAATTGGCTTGTGGCTTTTGAGAAAATGTTTGCCATTTTCAGAATATCCCCTTTTGGAACCAATATCATAAGAGCCGTGAAAAAAGAGCGTAAGCATTACCATTTTGACTGGACATTAATTGACGATAGGGGACTTAGATTTGAAAACATGGTCGCTTTGCATTTAATCAAATGGGCGGCTTTTGAGCAGGATAGTAAGGGCTCTGAAATTGAAATAAGGTATTTCAGGGATGTGGAAGGAAGGGAAATTGATTTTGTAGTTCTTGAAAACTCCCGGCCTTTAAAGTTTATTGAATGCAAGTGGAGCGACACGGATATAAGCGGAAACCTGAAATATATGAAAAAGAAATTCCCTAAGGCCGAATATTATCAGATTTATGCCGAAGGTAAAAAGGAATATATAAAAAACGGCATTCATCTTATCCCTGCATTTAAATTTTTGAAAAAATTTATATAAATTTAAGAACTTGGGCGCGCCGCTCTCCGTGGACCGGTGGTGAGGGAAGAGGCGGCGGTCCGCGTTGCATCTCCAATATGCGACGGACGAAATCCATAGCGTTTACAGCCGGCCCATACTCCGGATACATCTGCAACAGGTTATAAAGCGCATTATAAGCTTTTATTTCATTCACTGATTCCCAGAGCGCGCCTGCGTAAACCCCGTTAGAGAACCAAGTTCTCTAACGGGGTTTACAAGCGAAACGTATGAAAGAAAATGCCGGATTCACAAAAAGATGCCGTCCGGTTTTTTGCTATAATCAAATTTATGGGCGATAAGGAAGTTGAAAAATGGGCAATCAATGAAGCCCGAAAAACTGTCAGGCGGATTTTGAAAGGCGTCCGCATCCGCGCATGGTTCTTCGGCTCCCGGGCAAACGGCAATGCTAGAAGATTCTCAGACATTGACATAGCCCTTGACGGCCGAGGGAAACATGTCCCGGACGAGGTTATGAACAACCTATATGAAGCGATTGAAGAAAGCCTTATCCCGTTTAGAGTTGAAATTATGGACATGTCAAAGTTGAATAAAGATATAAAAAATAAAATAAAGCATGAGGGAAGACTGTGGAAAGATTGAAAGAACGGATGGCTGAATCTATCCGGGCATGGCGAATGCTTAACAAGGCTTTGCTTGTCCGGAAACCTTCCATACTTGAACGCGACGGGGCCATACAAAGGTTTGAATTTACATTTGAGTCCGTCTGGAAAACTTCGCAGTTGTATTTGAAAGAAGCAGAAAGCATAACCGCCAATTCTCCCAAAGCATGTATAAGAACGCTCGGGGAAACCGGCATTTTATCCGAAACAGAAACGATACAGGCTTTGGCAATGGCAAACGACAGGAATCTTACGGCTCACACTTATATTGAATCAGTTGCAAAGCACATATACGGCAAACTGAAAAAACACGCAGTTTTATTAAGAGATATGCTTATCCGCATGCAGGAAAAAGCAGGCCTGCCTCTGAAACGTTTTTAGCCGCCCCCCCTCGCCATCCCGCCTTTTCGCTGCTGCATTTGCGCCAAGGGGTAGGGGATGTTGCTGAAGTTGCTTACATCCAAGGTTTCTCCGCGCCTCCACAACCTCCGGATAAGCAATTAATGAGTTTTGAATGTTGAATTTTGAATTATTCTCAATTAAGAATTCATAATTTAAAATTTATAACTCCGAAAAACTCAGGCGAATTTTTTTATGCGCCTATTTATCAATAAAAATCATAGACAACTGAGTTTTTCGGGTTAATCGCCTTATTTCCGGTTTTCTTCGTTTTTTCTTCGGGATTTTCCCTGAAATACCCTCTAAAATATAAATATAAGGTAAATTCAAAATATATGGCAAAGCAAGCCGCTATACATGGCACGCCAAGGGCGTGCAACTACAAGGGCAGAGCTTCGCTCTGCGGCTACTGGTTACTGATTACTGGTTACTGTTGTTTGTTACTATTCACTATTCACTATTCACTATTCACTGCCGTCTATGCCGGCGAGCCCGGAACAGCAGCCGCTTCTTTTCTTAAATTCCCCGCAGGTTCAAGGCCGACCGCAATGGGCGAAGCGTATACGGCTCTCAGCGAAGACATTTATGCGGGCTGGTGGAACCCGGCCGGTTTCGGCAGCATTGAATTTCCCGAAATAGGCGCCACTTACAACGCTTCTTTCCAGGATGTAGCCCATCAATACCTGTCTTTTGCCTATCCTCTCAAATACGGTTCAACATTAGGCTTAAACCTGATACGACTGGGCGTTGCGCCGTTCCAGGGTTATGACGCCCAGGGAGCCAAAACCCGTTCGGTGGAGTCTTCGGATTACTCAATAGGCGCGGGCTACGGTTACGTGATATTGAAAGACGAAGTTGAAAGGCCGTTGCTGAACGCGGGGATAAATTTTAAAATGATTCAGGAAAAGCTTGATTCAGTCTCCGCCAGCGCGTTCGCCGTGGACGTGGGCGCGATTTATTCCAAACGGCCCGCATATTATTGGACGAGAAAAGCGCCGGGCCAGGAATTTAAATTCGGCCTTGCTTTAAAAAATATCGGCACGGGTCTTAAATACGACAGGCTTTCTTTCCCCCTGCCGTGGTCAATCAATCTTGGAGCGGCCTGGCTTGGACACGTTAAAAACAATGAATTCGCGCTCAGTCTTGACCAGTCAATAAGCAAGGATGACAAATACAGGATTTCCCTGGGCGTGGAGTACATAGCGTTTAACATTCTGGCATTAAGAGCGGGATACAAAACAGGCCAGGAAACCGGTTCGGGAATCAGGGCGGGCGTAGGCTTTAAATTTTCCATCGTGAACCTGGACTACGCGTTCGCTCCTTTCGGCGAATTAGGCCAGGCCCACAGAATCGGTTTTTCAATGAAATTAGGCACGCAGGGGTTCAGGAGACATCCCACCCTGGGCAAATGGCACAAGGCTGAAACCGGCGCGCAGATTGTAGGTGAAAAAACAGCTACAAGGCTTGAACTGTTTGCGGAGGATTTTCTGGCGCTTGCAAAAAAGGATTTTCAGGCCAGAAATTACCCCTCGGCTCTGGATAACATCGTTAAAGCGGGCAGTTTAGAACCGAAACTGCTGGATGGAGAATGGGGCGACAAAGAGAAAAGATTAGGGCAAATAGTCAAAGGCATGAAATTCAGGGAAATGCCTAAGAAACTTAAAATTCTCGCGAGGCAGTCAAACGAGTCAAACCTGGCACACGAATCAATAGAAGCGTACATGGAAGGCAAAAACACAAAGGCTTTTCTTTTAGCCGAGGCATCGTTCGGAACCAATCAAATAAAAGATTCAGTGTTTGAAGAATATCTCAATCTTACGAGCCGGCTTGCCGAAATAGAGATAAGACGGGAAGAAATCCTTCCGAAACCCGCTTTGATAAAAGAAAAATTCAAAAAAGCAGCAGCCGCGTTTTATCTCCAGAAATTTGACGTCTCAGTAAAAGAATTGTTAGAGATAGCGCTTATTGACGAAACCAATGAACTGGCGTGGACAAGGCTTGGCTCCGCTTATTTTGCCGCCGGAGACAAAGAAAAATCAAAGGCAACCTATCAAAAGGTTTTAGAGATGAACCCGTACAACAAGAGCGTCTTAGAGTTCATGAAAATACAAGGCTGGAAATAAGAACAGCAGGTTAAGGTCGAGGTTGAGGTTAAGAAAGGTGGTTCTCAATCTTAATCTTAATCTCAACCTGCAGTTATATTATGGAATTTGTGTTTATAATCTTCATTCCCCTGCTCCTCCTGCTGCTGGCAGGAGGTTTTATCGTGGTCATGCAGGCATCGGGCTTCGTGCAGTCCAGCTACATGAACAGGAAACAGCGCGTCTCAAACATGCTGATACAGGAATACATAAAAGGCCTCGGCGTGGCCCAGAATCAGATATACCAGCGCAGCAGGCAATTGGAATCGGCTTCTTTGCAGCTGGCTCTTTCAAACCAGCAGCTGGAGCAGCTCAATGAAATGAAATCAAAATTTCTTTCAATGGTCGTTCATGACATAAGAACCCCTCTGGCTTCCATCAAGGGCTTTACGGGCCTGCTTGCAAAACAAATGCAGGATAAAAAGCAAACAGAATATCTGAATTACGTGTCGGGCTCGGTTGAGCACATGAACCGGCTTATTTCGGACCTGACTGATTTGGCGATGATAGAGTCCGGAAAATTAAAAGTTGAAAAAAAAGAATTTATATTTGCCGGCATGATACGGGAAATCCTGCCTGGAATCCTCATGAAAGCGGGGGAAAAAGGAGTTGAAGTAAAAACAGCGGAAATACCCGAAAACCTCAGGGTAACGGGGGATAAATTCAGGCTTTCGCAGGTGGTTTTGAATTTGTTAAACAACAGCCTTAAATTCACCCCCCCGGGAGGAAAAATAGAAATCAGGACGAAATCGGAAGGCAGATTCATCGGCGTGTACGTAAAAGACACCGGAATAGGCATGGATCCGGGAGAAACCAAAAAGATTTTTGCGAAATTCTATCAGGCGAAATCCCTGAAAGACGAGGCTCTGAAAAAACAGGGCTGGGGACTCGGCCTGGCAATAGCAAATGAAATAATACGGTTGCACAAGGGCCAGATAGGCGCCCAGAGCCAGGGACCCGGCAAAGGTTCAACTTTCTGGTTTAAGATACCGATAAAGTAGCGAATAGCGAAATTTAGGAAAAAATTAAGCGGTAAGTTGTAAGAATTAAGTAGTAAGTGATAAGGATTAAGCGGTAAGTAGTAAGTTATAAGATTCTTAATTCTTAATACTTAATCCTGAATACTTAATTCTTAATCCTGACTTTTTTGAAACATTTTTAAAATATTTTTTCAATATTAATTAGTTAAATTATCTTAGTTTATGGCGAAAAAACTTATTTTGGTTTTTCTGTTTTGTCTAAATTCTGTCTTATTTTCTTTTGGGCAGATAAATATCCCTCTGGAAGACAAAATTAAATTTGAAAAGGCTCTTGAGCAGAAAATAGACGAAGTTTTGCTCAGGGTTCTCGGACCGAACCAGGCGCGGGCCATTGTGGAAACCACGATAGATTTTACCCGCATTGAGAAATTAGATATCAACAGCGTCCAGACCGAAAACCAGAACAAAAACAGCGCTTTTAAATGGCTTAATATATCTGAAATGGCTCCCGAGCAGCAGCTTCTTCCTGGTTTTCCGATGGAGGACATCGGCGGATCCCAGCCGCAGAACATGTCTTATCAGAAACAGTTTTCCTTTCCGGTCTCTTTCATAAAAAAACTGCGCGTTACCCTGATTCTGAACAGGACGGTGAACGTGGCTGAATCCGAAAACCTTAAAAATATCGTTACCAATCTTCTGGCCATGGACTCCAAACGGGGCGATGAAATCATAATGCTCAGAACGCCTTTCGCTCCTATTTGGAAAACATTGTGGCACACGCCCGAATCAATAAATCTTCTGGCAAAATACGCCATATTGACCATTGTGGCCCTAGTTTCCCTGATAGTGGTGTCTGCCGGATTTCTAAAACTCGCAAAAGCGATGAATACGATGGCCGCCGCGCAAGCCACTCACCAGGTCTCTATGGAATTCGACAAAAAACCCGTAGAGGAAGCAGAGGCGCCGGCGGCGGCTTTGGCTGCGCTTCCAAGAATAGCGGGGCAGGAATCCCATGGCGCGCCGGAGGAACCGGCTGAATCAGAGGAAGAAAACATCGTTATCAACGTAAAACCGGGCCAGATTGAGCTTCTGGCTTCAATGATAGAGAAAGAAGAGCCCCAGAATATCGCTCTTGTAACCACCCATTTAGAGCCGGACAGGAGAAAGGAATTTCTTTCTCTCCTGCCTTCTGAAATATCCGCAAAAGTCATGGCGAACATAGCCATGGTCCGTTTTGTGGAGCCGGCCGTCATGATGGAGATAAAGGATGAGATTGAAAAAAGACTGAACAGCGCGGTCGGAGGCTTGCCGAGAATTCTTGAAATGATAAATCCTCTGAAACTTAAAGACAAAAAAAACCTGATGGAAAATCTTGAGCGTGAAGACCCGGAACTAGCAAGGGAAGTGCGCTCAAAGGTTCTGTTTCCGGAAGACCTGATAAATCTTTCTCATAGGGAACTGGCCGCCATTGTTTCGTCTATCACCCTTGAGAAATGGGCTTACATTCTTATGGGTCTGCCGGAAGACCTGAAGAATAAAATCAAAAAAACCATGGCAGATGAAGTCCGGCAGGTAGCGGAAGAAAAAATGAGTTATCTCACGGGCCGGGAATCGGAGATAGAAGAAGACATTGAAAAACTTGTAACAACGGCAGAAGAACTTATAAAGAAAGGGCGCATCAGCAACCCTCTTTTGAAGATTGAGAAACAGCTGGGAATAGAGGCGAGAGAAGATGGCTAAAGAGAAAAATAACAAACCTGATTCAAAATTGAGTTCAATCTTTGCCAATCTGAACAAGGATTCCGCTCCTCCACCCCCCGCTCCTGCGCCGGCGCAGGAGCCCGCAAGCAACCCGGCTGAAATCAAAGCCATAAATGACAGGCTGGACAAAATGGAAAGCGCCATCCGAGATTTAATGCAAGTTCAGCCGTCCAAAGATTTAGAATGTAAAATAAATTTAATTTCCAAACAGTTTTCGCAATCCATCCAGGAGAAATCCTCGGATATAGCCGCGATTGCAGACGGACTTCTGGCGCTGCAGGAACAATTCCGGCAGCTCGCATCTGCGCAGCAACGCCACGCGGAGCGCAAGGACCATGGAGCCGAGGCTCTGAAGTCCCTGATGCAGGCGCTGGAAAACGCCATGCGGGAAATCCGCGAAAACGAGACGAAAAATGAATTGAAATTCCGGCTGGACATAAAGACGGCTGTTGATAAAATTGAAAAAAAGATTGCCGTCAATGCCGCGGAAATCTCGTCCAAAACCCGCGATATTGCGAGCGCTTTTTCCAACCTGCGCGCCGAACTGCACAACGACATAAAGCTGAAATTTACGGAATTTGACAAAGCGCAAACGGAATTATCCGCAGGGGAAGCCGATTTGAGAAATGCGGTTCAGGAAATCCGCAAGCTTATTTCTGTTTTAAAACAGAAATTCAGCGCGGAAATCAAAACAGCAGCTGAGAATATTGAAAATAAAACGGCTGAAATCAGCAGAAGATTTGACTCAAAGATAGACGCTCTTGATTCTATTTGCGCGAACATGGCGGATAAAATGTATGACCTGGAAGCAAAAGATATTTCGGAATTTAAAGCCCGGATGGCCGAATTCCAGGCCAGAATATCCGAATTTCAGGCCATGCTTAAAGAACGGGAGCAAAGTTTTGAAATGCTTTCAAAATCCCTGACGGCCGGGATAAATTCCCTTAAAAACGACTCTGATGAGACGAAAGATGACATGCGCCAGCTGACGGAGAGAATCTGCAGACTTGAATCTATTTATTCCGGACTCGGCCCTGAAATTAAAAACAAGACGGCTGAAATTCAGGCGGCGATAGAAGCCGTTGACGCCGGAACAAGCAAATCCATGAGCGTCTTCACGGCGGACATTAAGACTATTCTTGAATCCGCCCGGGCCGAAACGGACAAATCCCTGGCTATTGCGCTGGAATCCATAGACAAGCTGAAAAACGAGCTCAAGCAGACATCCCTGTCTCTCAACGGAAAAATACAGGCGGTTGAGAATGAGGCAAAAGACCTGAAATCCAAACTTTATCTGCTGATGAAGGAAGTCAATTCAAAAATAGCGAAAAAACTCGCCATGCTTGAAGCGAAATCCTCTGCCGTAGGCTCCCTTGCTTCGGCAGTGAAAATGCTGCACGATAAAATAACCGGAGTCTCGGATAACTGAAAACCGAAATTGCCCTTTTTTACCATTTCAAAATAGGTCCTAAGGCGCTTGTAAAATTCCCCACATCCCCTAAAATATAATAAGGACTATATACAAGGAGGCAGAATCATGCCAAAAACAATGAAATTAATTTTAACGGCTGTTTTTTTTATTTTTCCGTTTCTAACCAGGGCGTCTGATTTCAATGACCCGAAATTTTATACCATAGTAGAGGTTTCCGGCGAAATTACCCTTGTCGGCGAAAAATCAGGACTCCCCCTCGTGCCTGAACTGAACGTAAAAAACAGCGCTGCCAAAACAGGACCGGCTGCTGCCGGCGCCATAGTAAATACAGGAGCCGCGCTCTGGAACGTGATAACGAACGGGGCGCCGTCAGGCTCGGCCGCAAGCGCTTACGCAAGCGCGGTTCCGGGGTGGTTCTTTTCATGGCCGAATTTTATTGAATGGAAAGGGCCCAAAGAAATTCAATATGAAGTCAAAATGAAGAATCTCTACCGGATGACGGTCATACACGTGATATACGCGATTTCATTTTATTACGGCGGCGTTGACAATAAACAGGAATACAAAGGCAACTACATCGCAAATTTTACCGTAAGACCCCTCAAAGTCAAAATCTGGAAAGGGTTCAATTTCTCTTTGCAGACAAAAATGTCCGACCCCATGAACATAGGAACAAAAGACAATCCGGTCGCTTATCTGCAGTCCGACCTTAACTGGATGTATTCCACGCCTTTTAAAGCAGAAGGCGGAACATGGATTTATGGAATTGACGGGAACGGGAATTTCAAGGAATTGACAGACCCTGAATTTAAAGCTGGACCGATTAATCTTCCTCAGCTTGAAACAGAATTGAAAGAAGCGAACGTAAGCTGGGAATAGGAAAAAGGCACCTGTTACCTTTTCACGACGCCGCAGCATTTTTTGTATTTCTTGCCTGAACCGCACGGGCAAGGGTCGTTCCTGCCGACTTTAGGCGACTCTCTTTTGAATGTGTCTATTTTCCGTATTTCCCCCCCCTGCATTGCCTCCGGATGTTTCTTAAGCCACTTTTTCACTGCTTTGTCGTCGTTGACGTCAACCCCGTCAATGAGCATTTTTCTGTACACGTCAATCACTGTTTTTCTCATCTGGGGCGTCTTTGCCTGGCTCAGGATTTCCGGGGATATTTTGTTAAGTTCTTCTGCGAGCTCGTCGTCGGTTTTCTCGGAATGCGGCTTTTCTTTGACCGCTGAAACCGGGAGTTTTTCCAGAACCGGCGGGGTGGCCGGCGCTTTGTCCAGGAAATCTTCGGGTTTTGAAATTTCTGTTTTTATCTTCTCTTTAACCGCTTCATCTCTTGTTTTTTTAAAAAACTTGCTCTTTAAAAAATTCCAGACCATAATTCTCCTTAACATCAGTGGATAGTGGTTAGTGGCGAGTGGTTAGTTTTTCTTCTACTCATCACTATTCACTTACCACTCATCACTGCAGTTTAGGTATTTCTTCTTCAAGAATCTTCATCACTTTATTGACTTTAACAAGAAAATCAGGTTCGTCGGCCACTATAAAACGCCTGGTATGTCCGTCCCATACTTTTTCGGTTTTAGCGTCAAGTTCAATGGCCTGGCTGTGGCTTTCAATCCTGGTTCCGGAAGATTTGTAAATGCCGGGTTTAAAAGGCGGTTTGAGATGAATCACCGCGTCATATCTGGCAAATTCCATCTCTCTCGTCGTTCCCAGAGAATCAAAAAAAATCTTTCCTGTTTCAGGCCAGTAAGCCGCTCCGTCAAGCGTTCCCCTGTCGCATAACAGGACTTTTGAATCATTTAAATAATGGGTTATGTCTTCAAGCTGTTTGACCGTCCAGTATATTGCGGTCTGAACGCATTTCATGGTTTCATCATTAGAAGCTCTCGGGAACCCGCCCCTCTAAAGGATGGTAGCTGCTTCAGGAACAGCCGCTACCCTTGCGCCGAAATGTCTCTGCAGTATTTCTATGACTGAGGTTTTTCCTCCGGAAGGGCCTCCTGTGAAAACTATCCTTCGGAACAGGGCGGCATTGTCCGCAATCGGTGCAGCGAGCTCTGCGAACTGCTTCAACGGTTTTGTCTTGTGCATAGTATTAACAGCAGTGAATAGTGAGTAGTGATTAGTTTTTTTACTCACCACTAATAACTCATCACTCGCCACTAACCACTGCAGTGTTAATGGGACATGAACACTTCGGCGCCGATGCGGTCAGGAAGCGTAAAGTCGTCCACAAAGGGATTTCTGTTGCCCTGATAGCCGGCTATAAGGTCGTTGCGGCGTTTCTCTGCTGCATCGGGCGGGTCAAACCGGTTCCATTCCAGAAACATCCGCACCCTGTTTTTCCAGAAATAGTCGTAATCCGCTCCATCCCGTATGTTCCGGTCATAATATATGAGCACGAAATAAAGCATGGCTCTGGCAATGTCGCCCTTTATTGAATCAGCCGGTTCAAAACCTTCATAGCCCCTGCCTGTGCCGTTTGATGTGGAATACCAGGGTTTAGAAACCATGGCAAAAGGAGCGCTGCCGCGTACATTGTTGATAGTCATAAAAGTCGGGAAAACGTGGTGCAGGTCGGCGCGCATGGGATGTTCCTGATTGAAAAATCCCTGCGGCCAGGAATGTTCCGCATTCATGCCCTCTGAATCCACCACCCCGTCGCCGTTCTGGTCCCCGTTTTCCCTGTAATCCGAGCCGTACTGGCTGGACCCCGGCACGCAGACCTTAGAGTAGAATTCCATCACGCCGGGAGAACCTGCGCATCCCGCGTTGTCGGCTACGGAAAACATGTATTTTTTGGCTTTAAGATACGCATCGCCTGAATCGGGAATTGACGGAGCGGCGGTCTCGTGCAGAAATTTAAAAAGTTCAGGCCCGCCTGCCGGGTGGTTCACCAGACGCTCATCATGCTCTTGTGGGGCAGGTCCGGGTATTCCGTCCGGCAGGGATAAGAGAAAAACTTCCATGTCCTGCGCAGAACCCGGAAAAAAACAGAGCCCAGACAAGACAGCCGCAAACACTGCAATTTTCAGGATTTGCATTGTTTCACCAATAAGGCTATGACGGTTTTATCATTGCCGCCCATGTTGACCATCATTCCGTAGGGCTTGCGGATTTCAACCTGACAACCGCCCGCCTTTCCGGTAAACTGGTGCAGCAGGTCCACGGCCTGACGCACGCCTGTGGCTCCGACCGGATGGCCGTAGCCTATCAGACCTCCGGTTGTATTTGACGGAAGTTCGCCTGAAGGCGAGGTTTTCCCGTCCAGTATGAAAGAAGATGCTCCCCCGGGAGAAACAAATCCGATGGATTCAAGGGCTAAAAGGGCTGTTATGGTAAAACAGTCGTGGAGTTCCAACAGTCCTATGTCCTTGTGGGTTATTCCCGCCATTGACATGACTTCTTTTGCCGCTGCAGCGGTTGTTTCAAGTCTTGTCAAATCTTCCGGAGATATGGCTATGTCGTCCTCTACCTGGCCCAGCCCGGCTGCCACCACGCTGTCTTTAAGAGAAATACCTAATTTTTTTAATCCTTCTTCAGAGGCAACGATAACGGCGCTGGCTCCGTCCGAGACTTTGGAGCAGTCAAAAAAATTCAGGTGCTCTACGAAGGTCCTGGGATTCGGCTTTGTCAAGCCTAAAGTCTCAAGGTCTTCCGAAGTATTGTGGTATTCCTGAGCCTTGGGATTTTTTCTGGCATTCATCACGGACTGCGCATACCATTCTGCCATGGCTTTCCTGGGCATATCTGCTCCGTATTTGTGCGCGTACGCGCCTGCCCTGTCTGAAAACTGGCCCGGGAAAAAGAAAGCATGGCCGTCTTTGCGCTCCTGCGCCATGTAACCGGCTCCTGCCAGAATGTCCGCGCCGTAAAGGGCTTTCACCGTATTCTGGACCTCAAAACCGCAAGCCAAAACGCTATCTACGAGACCGGAAAGAATTGACTTGACGGCAACTGCCAGACCCATGCCTCCGGAGCCGCAGGCGCCTTCAACACGGGTCACCGGCTTGTATCTCAAATCCCTGTGAAAATGCGGAACGAACCCGGCTAAATTTCCCTGTTTCAAAAAACGGCCTGCCATGAAATTGGAAATCACGGCTTCATCAACCGCAGACGGATTTTTTACCTGCGAAAGACAGCCTTCAATCGCCTCTTTCAGGTACTGCTCAAAGCCCGGCATCGGTTTTTTCGGATTAAATTCCTTTCTTCCGGAGCCGAAAGATATCGTATTATAGCCGGCAGCCAGATAAACCGGTCTTGAAAATTTTTTCATAAAACCTCCTGCTTTTGCCTTATCGCCTAATCGCCTTATCGCCTATTTTAATATATTCGTTTATGGGCCCGTAGAGATGGTAAAAACCCAGAGTCAGCACGTCGTTGACGTTTTTCGGGGAATCCGCGACTCCGGTTTTAACAAGATGGTCTCCTATCTCTTTTGAGCGCCTAATATATGCTCTTGCAAGTTTCGCTCCAAGAGTGTCCATTTTCCAGAGCGCTTCAAAATGTCTCTTCAACGCTTCTTCCAGTTTTGCTGAGCCCAGAAGAGCTTTCCACGGCTTGTAACCCTGCGGAAGCTCTCCGAGGGAATTATCCGCTGACGAACGCCAGGAAGAAGCTTCCATCAGTTCGTATTTTTTTTCTTCAATGTTCCACACGGCATAAGGCCGTCCTTTCTGGTACTGGAAAAATCCGTCTCTCTGGCTTCCGTCGCCCGCCTGCCCGCCTTTCACTCCCTGGCTGAGCATTTTGTCTATGACTGAACTGTGAAGATTATCGGACGGATGGTGGGGGTTCATCACCCGCAGAATAAGCTCAAACACGTCTATGCCCACGTAGTCTATCAGCTGAAAAATACCCATCGGTCTTAAAAGAAAATCATTAGAAACCCTGTTGACCATGTAAACTGCGGCAGGCCAGCCGTGTTCTTTTGCCAGCATTTCTGCCGCGTTTATGCCGTGAAGCCCGTCGCGCATGAAATGGCCGTTGCCTATGAATCCGGCCACGTCATTGGCAGGCACAAGGGTTTTTCTGAGCCGCTTGCCTAATTCAGCGGCAGTTTCTCTGAGTTCAGAAGAAGTCCGGGCAGTAGTTATGACCTCCACAAGCTTCTGCACAGGAGGAGGATTGTAAAAATGATAGCCGATGATTCTTCCCTCAAGCCCCGCGCTTTTTTCCAGAGCGTTTATCGGAATTGAGGAGGTGTTTGTCAGGAAAAACGCTTCCCGGCCTGACTGGGCGGCCAGAGATTCGTAAACTTTCTGTTTCACCTTAAGATCTTCCACAATCGCCTCAAACACGAGCTTCGCGTTTGCGGCAGCTGATAATTCCACGCCGGGCCTGATGAATTTTTTCACGCAATTAAGATGCGCTTCTATGATCTCTAAGTTTTCAATAAGGTCTTTGCGGCTTGAATATATGCGGCGAAGTTCAACTATGCCCTGCTCCGCCTGCTTCCTCGCCTGCTGTTCAATGTAATCAAACAAATCGTCAAGTCCGGACTCCATTGTGTCAATCAGATAAAGCCTGTAAATGTCCTTTGACGCGTCCTGCGCTTTCAGCAAAGCCATCTGGTGCGCTATCATGGCGGATATGCCACGTCCCATTTTGCCTGCTGCGCCTATCACTGCAACCTGTTTCAGTCTTTGGTTAAATTCCATAGTTACCTCTTACTGACTGATTTATTGTTTTTGTTTGGTGTCCGACAACTCACGGCACAATTGCGTAGGGGCTTGATTTATCTTGTAGGGGCTCAATTTATTGAGCCCCAATTATGCGGGTCGGATAAATCCGACCCCTACAATTTATTGTTTCTGTTGTGTGTCCTATCAAAAAATCTAGAAACTTTGTCATTGTAATTTATTATATAATTTAAAATATGAATGAAACAAAAAAAGTTACTGATGCGGAAGAAGGCATCTCCATCCTCAGCGAGATGGACAAAGAAGAACTCGTCAAAATCATAATTGACGACGCTAAAAACTGGCTTGCCCACGACGGGCTCTGGTTTCAGTCAATAGAAAAGGACTTCGGCATTGAAGCCGCGATAAAAGCGGACACTGAAGCGTGGGAAAAATTTACGGTTGTGGAAGCAAAAAGAATAATGGAGCGATTGGGAATAAAACCAGGAGGCGGGATTCCGGCTCTTGTGGAATGTCTCAAGCACCGGCTTTATGCCCGGCTCAATAAACAAAAAGTCGTGGAACAAAGCCCGGCCGTCGTCACTGTCTCCGGCACCTGTGGCCGCAGTGCGGCTGTTCCGAACCGCATTGTTTTCCAGATGACCGATTGCAGGGTGCAGTCTGCGCGCAAAAGAAAAGGACTGCCTGATTTCCCGTGCAAATCCGTCGGGATTGTTGAATACGTAGAGTTTGCCCGCGCAATTGACCCGCGGATAGAAACGCGCTGTATTGCGTGCCCGCCGGACAAACATCCCCAAGATTACTGGTGTTCTTGGGAATTTACATTGAAAGAATAGAAAAGGTAAGAAAAGGTAACAGGTGCCTTTTTTAAAATATAGACCTTGGTCTGCTTAAAAAATGATTAAATCAAAATTAAGAAAAAAATAATTTTGGAGCTAAATATGCATTCGTCTACATTTGGCAGAGCAAGCTCTGCAACTACAATTACACCATATTCATGCAAAACCGCAAATAAAATACGCTTTCTTACGGCCACAAGCCTTTATGACGGCCATGATGCGGCAATTAACGTCATACGCAGGCTTTTGCTCTTATCAGGAGCAGAAGTAATTCATTTGGGGCACAACCGCTCTGCCCAGGAAATCGTCATGGCGGCAATTCAGGAGGACGTCCAGGGAATAGCAGTGAGTTCATACCAGGGCGGACACATTGAATTCTTCAAATACATTTATGACATTTTAAAGGAAAACGATGCGCAATACATACGCGTTTTCGGAGGCGGAGGAGGAGTAATCACTCCGGACGAGGCAAAAGAACTGGAAACGTACGGCATTTGCAAAATATTTTCTCCCGAAGACGGGCGCAAAATGGGACTGCAGGGAATGATTAATTACATGCTGGAAAAAAGCGATTTTATCCCCAACTCTGAGATGGACCCGGAACAAGTCTTTTCAAAAATTAAGAACAAGGACATTAAAGCGATAAATGCCCTCATTTCCCTGTTTGAACGCGGACTTGCAGAACCTGCTCTCAAAGAAAAAATCCATGAAGCCAGAGAACGCCTCAAGAATATAAAAACCGCGCAAATCCCCATAATAGGAATTACAGGCACCGGAGGAGCGGGCAAAAGCTCCATTATTGACGAATTAGTATGCAGATTTTTAAAGGATTTTCAGGATAAAACCATAGGCATTCTTTCGGTTGACCCTTCCAGAAAGCGCACGGGCGGGGCTCTGCTGGGCGACAGAATCCGCATGAACCATGTCAACTCTCCCCGGATTTACATGCGTTCTTTTTCCACCAGGGGTTCGTTGACTGAACTCTCGCCTGTCATCAAGGATGCAATAGACGTTATCAAGGCAAGCGGCTATGATTTGATAATCGTTGAAACAGGCGGCATCGGACAGGGCAATATCGGCATCGTTGACATTGCGGATGTTTCCATTTATGTAATGACCTCTGATTTTGGAGCGCCGACCCAGCTTGAAAAAATAGACATGCTTGA
>JACQWV010000130.1 GCA_016209085.1 Elusimicrobiota bacterium | reverse complement strand
TATTTTATCGGAATAGACCGATTTTATCATTGCGCCATAACCTTTTTTGAATGCGATACCAAGATATTTCTGGTTTATGTCTTTAATATGGCTGGCGTATCCAAAAATGATTTCATTGTTTTCTATTTTTGATAAACCTGCTGGATTATATAATAATGTTTCGGCGCTCCCTTGCATAGCGGCGTAAGCCCCGCCCAATGCCTCTGCTTTCGCGGTGTTTGTAAAAAGGAAATTAAAAGGCGTGGCGCCTTCGGTCCCGCCGGCGAAACACGGGCTTCCTGAAAGCAAAATTAGTATATTTAAAAATATCGTTTTCATCTTACCACCGCGAAACGGCCTGTCTTTTTAAGCGTTTCAAGACCGCTTTTTTCAGTTTTTACTATATACAAATAAATCCCGCTCGATATATAACCGCTCCATGAATATTCATAAGCGTATTGCTGCCCCTGACCATCGTCTATTAATTGAGGAATACCAGTCAATACGGTTTTATGCGCAAGTTCGCCTGAAACATTGTAAATATAGATTTCAACCCTGTCAGCTATACCTGTTTCTATGTGAAAAACCGGAACAGCTCCTCCCCTGGCAGGGTTCGGATAAACATATACCTCGCCCAATTTAAAATCACTTTGAACTTGAAGCGGTTCATTGGTTGAAACTATCTGATAAATTGAAAAATGACCGGTTTTGGCGCTTACTTCTTTGTTTGTATTGTTTACAAGGGAATCCAATATTTCCCAAGTCTTGGTTTGAGCATTCCAGTATGCTATTTTTAATGCATTTTCTTCATCGGGCTGGATTGAAGCCGAGTCATAAGGCAAGACAATTTCAAGAGGTTTTAAAAATTTCGCGCCTTCCGGACCAAACGCATATAAATATCCGATTCGCTTTATGTTTTTAAATTTCGCGGATTTTTCCTTTTCCTCATTTTTTTCTTTTGGCTCTTTTGAGATTTTTAATATGATGATATCCGTGTCGGAAATTAAGGCATTAGCGGGGATTTCTATTTTAGCGTTTGAAGGATGTGTTAAAGAACCGCCAAGAGAGGCGCTTATATTTTCGGGCAATATTGTTCTTATATAATCTTCAGTTATAAACTTTGAATTATCTGTAAAGTTTTCTTCTATTGTAAGTTTAACTTGTTCGCCTAAGGGCAATATTTCTATTAATTTCTGCCGGTCAAATTTGACCATTAAATCGCTTATGTTGTTTTCATTATAATCGCCTATTTCAGCGAATTTTAACTTACCGGATTTGCCGGCTGTTTCAAGGACAATGGGCAAGGGGGTGGGAAGCAAATTGTCATTTATTGAAGCAATTTTAATGGTTTCAGGTTTAATCTCTTGAGCTGTTCTCAATCCGGTAATTTCCATATAAGCGGTTACATATTGTCCTTGGCTTTTAAGATTTAATGTGTCGGGGTCAAAGTCAAGGCTTATTTTAAGTTCCTTAACCAGAGGTCTTAAAAGCGCGTATTTTGAAACATTTGTAATATATGCTGTAATGCAATTTCCAACTGGAAGGTCTTGAGGGATTACGTCTTCCCAGTCAACAATTATAGGATCGTAACGCTTTATTCTTTCTGTGCCGAGAGGATAAGGCGCGCAAATAGTTAAACTTGCTGGTGGGTCAAAATATGTATTATCCGGCTGAATATCATAAATAGCGCTTATAAAAATATTACCTCCTCTAATAGCCGCTTCATATCCTTCATAATCAATGACAGGTATAATTCTTATTTCGCTATTAACAGGAAAGAGGTTGGTAAAATTAAGCGTTACATTCCTTCCCATAAGTATATTGCCTTGCAAAGGAATTCCTGTTTGAGTTAAAAATTCAGTTCCTGGCTCAAATGCCGTCCATTTATAAACACATGGGTTATCATAATCTAGAAAAACGCCATCCGATTTGCCGTCCCAATTGGAATAAACACTATACGATTGATTTGTAAAAGTTGAAACATGCACAGTTGTTGAAGAACCATCAATATTTTTTTGAAATATTTCAAGTTTTAAGTCTAATGTTCTTCGTAAATCAACATTTATATTTATAGGTCCATAAGCAGGGTTCCATATTGTATATTCGTCAAAATTAGTCCTTGCATTGTAAATGGGATTTCCGGTATTCACATCAAAACCGTCACCTGTGTCAATAGCAGATATTGTATTGCCAACAATATCGGTCGCGCTTCCAATTACTATAGCGTATCCATCATATCCGTTTACCACGCTGTATGTGCCGATAAATGTAAAATATGGGTCATAAGGGTCCGGAGACATCGCTATTGTCGCCCCTTCGCTTAAACCTGACTGCCTGATTTTAACTTCAGGAGGAGTCAAAATCGGCTCTCCAAATTGCATCTCTATTGTAACGATTTCACCCCCTCCGGCTACGGAAGGATTTATTGAAAAACTATATAATGGTGATAATCCATCCCATATAATACATTTTTCTTCGCTTACTCCTCTGTTGCCTGCTTTATCCAGTGCTGCAAATTGAAGACAACCGCTTTTACTTGCTCCATCATCCGCGTCCAAAAGAGAGGAAGTGTCGCTGTGGACTTGATAAAAAGTTGCTCCTTCGGGCAATGGATAAGCAATTCCATTAACCAATAAATCAACCCTGTAAATTCCGCCGGAATCGCCGATATCAATTGCTTTTGTAAAATCAAAACTTGCTTCTTTCGCTTTAGGTAATCTTTTCGTTCTTAAAATATCAAGGTCAATGGGGTCAAAAATAAATGCTTCCGTTGAACTTAACTCTGCAAAAATCTGAGGAGGCAGATGGTCTATGATAATGCCATTGCTTTGATTATTGCCAATTTCTTGAATATTTTCTCCTCTATCTATTGGATAAACTGTGTAATAAAAAGTAGCTCCGTTGGGAAGCGGGCTTCCATTATCCACAAAATAATCTTTGCCTCCCAATAAAGTTCTTACTCCTTCATTCATCTGGCTTATATAGAAGAGAGCTATATTATCGCCGGTTTGGTCCAATGTAGTTGAGCGAAATATTTTATAGCTGAAAACGCCTGATAAATCAGAAGGCCTTGTCCACTGAAGAAATATATCGCTGTTTTTCGGCTCAAGAACAGCTGGATTTGTTTGTTTAACTGAATTATATACAGCTTGTAAGTCTGTAACCGGATTAGGAGGGGTTTTATCCGGCAGAGTTATCCCTTTCGCTATATTTGAAATATTGGAGATATTGCCAATTTCATCTTTTGATTTTATAGCAAAGTAATAAGTTGTACCGGGGAAAAGCCCTGTTACAGTGAAAGTTGAAATTGTGCCAGCAGGCTCAGGATAAGGCGGGCTTTCAACCAATGTAGCCTGAGAAAAATTAAAGGGCAGAGTTGTTGAATACCGGATTTCATATTGTGTCGCATTTCCTGTTTCTCCATCATCACTCGGAGATGTCCAGCGCAATGTTAAAGAATTTTCAGTTGCGGTTGTTATAATCAGATCTGAAATAGCGTTCGGCGGTAAATTTGTGTATTTAGTTATTGTAATTTGAGTATAAGGATATTGAATAATACCGGCCGTGTTCATGGAACGTGAAGCTATTATATATTCCTTGTCTGGAAATCCACTAAATCCCTCTAATTGAAAATTCCATTCTTCAGTTTGTTCATCAAATTTTCCATCAACTGGAACGGCGGAAAGCCATGTCGTGCTTGAAACCCAAGTTTTGTTATTCCAATAAAGATTTTCCGTTGGAGAGTATATGCTGATTTCGACATTGGCAATTGCTCCAATATTTGTAACAAAATAACGAGGTGTGTAAGCTGTACCTGAAATAGCATTTAACACATAATATCGTTTGCCATTTTCAGGATAAGTTATTTGCGATGCAGGGGATTTATTTGTTACCCAGAAATATGACCGGTTAGGAGTTGAGGATATATTTCCTACCAGATCTTCACCTTTTATCCATGCTATATAAAAAATATCCAATTTCGGCCACAAAATGCCAAAAGTATCAAATTCCCAATTTTCTTTTCCGGATGTCAAGAAAAATGGAGCGCTTGAGTAAATATCTTCATAGGCAATATTCTCCGTCCATAAACTGCCGTTCCAGAAATTCAAATACAGCTTTCCATTTACAAAAGTGCCGGATGATGAAATTGCAAGTTTTGTTTCTTTAATGCCGCTGTAGGCATAGAATTCCTGCTGATATGTTGGAGGTGTTTCATCCGACGAAATACCATTGAGAATTGTCTGAGTTGACGCAAGAATGCCAGCAGATAATGTTCCCGGATACTGAACCAATTTAATTATCCCCGGAGATTGATTGTCATACAGGAAACTTATCTGTTTGGTAGATTCGTTATGTAATTTATCAAAAGAAATGACTTTTAAAAAATAGTTCCCATTAGGCGCGCCTGTGCTTTGCTCTGCATTCCAGATAAAAGTCTTTGGCGGAAAAAGCCAATAGGTTGTATTTTCAGGCAGATATTGCGTTTCGCCGGTATACTGAATGTTTCCGTATTTATCTGTTCGCCATGCATAAATATAACTTTTTCCCATTCCTGATTCATCGCTTAAATTTCCTTCAAATTTTAAAGAATAATAATTATGCATTTCAGAGTTTTGCGGCGACAAGACAGTTATTTGAGGAGGTATATTGTCAGCTATTATTGGCAAAGATAATTCACTTTCATTGGAAGATAAATCCACAGCACTTATAGCATAAAAATATGAAGCAGGCTTGCTGAAATCGCAATAACTATCAGCATATGTACTTACCGAAATGTTATCCAATACAGTGTCTTCGGTTTCTATAACATAAAATGGACCGTTTATTCCAATTGTGCTTTTATAAAGTCTATAACCAATTGTATCCGCATCAGTACAAGGCGTCCATGATAGATTTGTGGAAGTACGCGTTATTTGAGTTACGGTTAAATCAGTTATTTTTGAAGGTGGCAAACTATCATAAGTTAAAGTCGGGGTTATCGTGGCTGCATAAATATCATTATTGCCTATATAAATAAAGTCGGATAAGCGTGCAAATTCACTAGCTCCACCCGGATAAGATATATTTCTTTTGGTAAGATACAGTGGTTGTGAGGCAATGGATACATCAAAAACAGAAAGCCCTCTACTTTGTGAAAGGAAAAGATAATTCCCAAACAAAAGGCTTGTCCAAGCGTCATGAGAAATGAATGAATTTACTTTGGCAATAGTTGTTATATTCGGTAAATTTGCTATATCCAGCACTTCAAGAGAATTTTTGAGTTCTATGCTTAATCGCCAGGGAAAGATATATAAGTAATTCCCCACTTTTGTTATAGGTCCTGGTTTGTCGTATGACCAAAATTTAATTAAAACCGGTGCGGAAGGATTGGACACATCCATTACCGCAATTCCTCTTGATAATGAAATCAAAAGGTATGCATCAACCTTTATGGGAGGAAAGGAAATTCCATAATGGGTTTCGCTTGGAAGTTCGTATGTTGAAGTAACATAGGCATTGGTCGGCGTCGAAATATCAACCACAACCAAATACGGTTTGGTATAGATACTCCTATCCGGCAAAATATAATATGCATAGTTACCGTCTATTGACACTGATCCCGAAGAATAAAAAATATAATACGGTAAACCGGTGATGTCATATTTTTTAGGATTTATTGGCGAACTTATATCTATGATTGATTTAGCGCCATAAATTAAATAGTTTTTGTGAGCAAAGATCGGGTGAAAAGTTGGTAAACATTCTATACCAAATGATTGTGAGCAATAATCAAGTTTGTACACAGGCGCGGTGGGAATGTTCACATCATAAACGTGAAATTCATATTTACTGCTGCCATAATTATATCCTGTGACAAACATATGCTCGGTAAATGAAGATACACTAATATCCTGTATATTAAATTGAGACAAACCAAGAGGCAACTTATAGAAAGAAGTATTAACTCGTTGAGCATTTGCAAATATGGGAAATAATAATATCGTAAGGCAAAAAACAATACTTTTTCCTCTTTTTCTGTTTATCAAGGATAATGGTTTGCTCTTTCCAAATCTCATATAATTTTCCCATAAAAAATTACTTTTCAATAACCCATTCAACTTTAGCCTTGCAACTTTGCTCCCTTACGCTTTTGGCTGATATTATCTTTAATATTAATTATAGTATACCCCCCATATCTTGACATGTCAAGGGGTCCGAATCAAATTATCTAAAATGTTACCGAACAGAGTCAAATAAAGAGAAACTGTTCAGGAGGTTAGATGTATTCGTTGGTAAGGAGGGAATAAGTGAGGGATATACAAATTCGTTATGGAAGGGCACAAAATCGCAAAGAGAAAAGCCGTTTGATAAGCTCCAAAAAGTTACTGAATTATTGAGATAGTATAACAATTCCAAAAGAACTTCAGTGAGAACAGCTGTGGAAGCAGAGAATATAAAACAGAAATAGACAGCTTCGCTATAAAATCAAATCCCCCTTCCTCCCCCTTTATAAAAGGGGGAAAACAGGGGGATTTTTATTCTGATAAACTATTTAATCGCCCCGCAGAGTTCTTTTACGGCTGCTGCGGATTTCTGCAGGCTTGCCATTTCTTCATTGCTCAGTTTCAACTGGATTATTTCTTCAAGGCCTTTTTCTCCCAGTTTCACCGGCACGCCCACGTAGATTCCGTTGATGCCGTATTCGCCGTCAAGATACGCGGCGCAGGGCAGAATCTTCTTTTTGTCAAGCACAATGGATTCAACCATCTCAACCGCTGCGGCTGCCGGAGCGTAGTATGCGCTTCCTGTCTTGAGCAGTTTGACTATCTCCGCCCCGCCGTCCCTGGTCCTCTGCATTATGGCGTCAACGCGTTCCTTCGGCAGGAATTCGGTGACGGGTATGCCTGCTACGGTTGAAAATCTCGGAAGGGGAACCATCGTGTCCCCGTGTCCGCCTAACACCATCGCGTGCACGTTTTCCACCGAGACTTTGAGTTCCTGAGCTATGAAAGTTCTCATCCTTGCAGAGTCAAGTATTCCGGCCATTCCGATAACCCTGTGTTTCGGGAATTTTGAGGTCTGGAGCGCCACAAGACACATTGCGTCAAGAGGATTGCTCACCACTATCAGAATGGAATTAGGGGAGTATTTCGCAACCTGCTCCGTAACGCTTCTGACTATTGCGGTGTTTGTGTTGAGAAGGTCGTCCCTGCTCATTCCGGGTTTTCTCGGAACCCCGGCCGTTATTACGACTATGTCCGAATCAGCGGTTGTTTCGTAAGAAGTGGTTCCGGTCACCAGGCTGTCGTAATAATGAATGGGCCCGGTCTGAAGTATGTCAAGAGCCTTTCCCGCCGGCATGCCTTCGGTCTGCGGAATGTCAACCATTACTATGTCGGCGAAATCTTTTTCCGCAAGAGCCCGAGCGACTGATTCGCCTACATGTCCTGCTCCTACTACGGTTATTTTTTTTCTGCACATAATCCCTCCCTCTATCGCACCCTTGCATAAACTACAGATTGAGGTTAAGATTAAGGTTGAGAACTACATTTCTTAACCTAAACCTGCTGTTTTCCTATTCTATACAATTTCTCTCTGGTTTGCAATTTATAATAAATTAATTCAGTATTAACTTTTCTTATAAACAAAAATTTGTTTTATTTTTTGTTTTTTTTATATACTTTATTAGTTCTTATAATTTATGTACTTGTCAATTCTGATTCTTTCCGTGTTCGCCGTTGCATTCGCCCTTATAACCCTTTTGCTTTCCTATCTGTTGAGGCCGAAAGTTGAAGACGCTCTCAAACGCGAGGTTTATGAGTGCGGGATTGAAGCGACCGGCGACACGAGGATAAAAACGAATTTCCGGTTTTACACTTTTGCCCTTTTGTTTGTCATATTTGATCTTGAGGTCCTTTATCTGTTTCCCTGGGCGGTTGTGGTTAAATCCGCAAACGCGGCGATTATCGCGGAAATGTTCGTGTTTATCGGGATAATAGCTGTCGGATTCGTTTATGCGTGGAAAAAAGGCGCTCTTAAATGGGAATAATTCTTGAAAAAACTCCGATAATTTTAAATAAAATTCCGGGGGGAACTATTGCTTTGACGACAGCTGATTTTTTCATAAACTGGGCGCGCAAATCCTCAATCTGGCCGTTGACTTTCGGGCTTGCCTGCTGCGCCATAGAAATGATGGCAGCCTATGCCACGAGATTTGATTTTGACAGGTTCGGCGTTTTTCCGAGACCCACTCCGAGACAGGCGGATTTAATGCTCGTGGCAGGCACGGTTGTCAAGAAAATGGCATCGCCGCTTATACGCATTTACAGGCAGATGCCGGAGCCGAAATTCGTAATAGCAATGGGAAGCTGCGCCGACTGCGGGGGGCCGTTTTATGACTCTTATTCGGTCGTAAAAGGAGTGGACAAAATAATGCCTGTTGACGTTTACCTTGCTGGCTGTCCGCCGAGACCAGAGGCGCTCATGTATGCGGTGCAGAAACTCCAGGAAAAAATAGGAAAAATGGAAATAAAGGAAAATTCAGGAGCCACTGCCGGACAGGAATCAGGCGCAAGACGCGAGTTATGACCCATCATACGGTTGAAGACGTTTTTGCAAAATTGCAAAAAATTTTTCCGGACATTAAGGAATCTGAAGAGAAAATCAAGAACTATCCGACATGGTCGGTTTCGTCCGGTTCATTGTTTAAAATCTGTGAAACTTTAAAAAAAGAATCCGGCTTTGAATACCTTGACATGGTTACAGCGGTTGACCGCCATGGCAAGGTTAATTCTGCGGGATATCTAACCGAGCCGAATCCCTGCGTTTATTCTCAGAATCCTTCTGTTGTTCCTTCTCAGTCTCCGGCGCCGGGCGCGGGTTTTTTTGAAATAATAATTATTCTCACGTCGTTCTCCATGAATCAGAAACTCATTCTCGTTTCCCGGGTTGACAGGACGAATCCCGAGGCGGAATCCCTTTATCCGCTTTTCAAATCAGCGGACTGGCAGGAGCGGGAAGTTTTTGATTTATTCGGCATAAAGTTCACAGGACATCCGAACCTGAAAAAGATACTTACTCCGGATTTCATTAAAGGACATCCTTTGAGAAAAGATTACGTTCATAAAAAGGATAAATTTGATTACTGAGTTAGGTTAAGATGTCATACCTGCGAAAGCAGGTATCTATTAGACTCCTGTAGACTCCTGCTTTCGCAGGAGTGACAGAAGGGCATGGACCTGTCCCCGCGAAAGTTGGTAAAAAATGCCAATTGAAGAAAAAACATTTGAAAAACCCCTGGAGCTGGACCAGATGTTCGTGAACATGGGTCCCCAGCATCCCAGCACCCACGGAGTGCTGAGAATTGCCCTTCACATGGAAGGGGAAGTGATAACAAAGGCGGAGCCGGACGTGGGGTATCTTCACAGGGGAATTGAGAAACTGTTTGAAAACAGGACGTATACGCAGGGGCTCGTTCTGACAGACAGACTTGACTACCTTTCTTCAATGCACAATAACCTGGCTTACTGTATTGCAGTTGAGAAATTAATGGGAATAGAAGTCCCGGCGAGGGCCCAGTATATCAGGGCTCTGGTCTCTGAATTAAACAGAATCGCAAGCCATCTGATATTTTTCGGAACTTACGGCGTTGACATAGGAGCGTTTACGCCTTTTCTGCATGCATTCAGGGAAAGGGAAATGATAATGGACCTGTTTGAAATGCTCTGCGGGGCAAGGCTCCTGTATACCTATATGAGAATAGGCGGGGTTGCGAAAAATCTGCCTGAAGACTGGACTGCCAAATGCAGGGAATTCACGGGCTTTTTCCCTAAACGTCTCAAGGAATACGACGCGCTTTTGAGCTTCAACCCGATTTTCATGGACAGGACTGCCAATATAGGAATAATTTCAAAAGAGGAAGCTCTTGACTGGGGGCTTTCAGGACCTGTTTTAAGGGCGACCGGCGTTAATTATGACGTGAGGAAGTTTGAGCCGTATTCTTTCTATGACAAACTGGAATTTGAGATTCCTCTGGGCCAGACAGGCTCCACATGGGACAGGTACTATTGCAGGATGCGGGAGATGGCCCAGTCCGCGGGAATAATAGACCAGTGTTTAGAGGCTCTTTCAAAGCAGGATATGCCGCCTGATATAATTGCCAAAGGAGTTCCGAAAATTCTTAAACCCTTGAAGGGACAGGCTTACGGCCACATAGAGGCTTCAAGAGGCGATTTGGGATTTTATGCGGTTTCAGAAGGCGAATTTTCTCCTTACAGGATGCACATCAAGGCGCCGACGTTTATAAACACGGCCATACTCCAGAAAATACTCGTGGGAGCAAAAATAGCGGACGTGGTCGCCATACTCGGTTCTTTTGACATAGTGCTGGGAGAGATGGACAGATAAACGGCAGTAACCGGTAATCAGTAACCAGTAAACGGAGATTATGAAAACAGGCCGACTTTTGACAGGAACGCAGCGCAACTGGCCCACTGAACTCTGGGAAAGTCCGCTCAGCCTGCCTACTTACAGGAGAGCTTTTTTCTTGCTGATAATGCTCGGTCTCGGAGGCCTTGCCTCAGTCTGGTTTATCGGCGAGATTTCAGACAGGATAAATCCTCTGTACGATTTTGCAAAAACTTATCTGGAAGGTCTTGGGATTCCTTTGTTTCTTATTCAGCTTGCATGGACAATCATAAAAGCGGGGATACTTCTCATGGTTCCGGTGGTAAACGCCATTTGCGTGGTCTGGTGGGAAAGAAAAATTTCGGCCCATATGCAGTCCAGACTCGGGCCCATGTACGTCGGAGGCTGGCACGGATGGCTCCAGACCATAGCCGATTCAATCAAGCTCCTGCTTAAGGAAGACATAACCCCGAACCTGGCCGACAAAAAGATTCATCTTCTTGCCACTGCCGTCGCGCTTGCTCCAGCCATTGCCGCGTTTGCGCCCGTATCTTTCGGAAAAGAACTTGTGTACGCGGACATAGACATCGGCATACTCTATGTTTTCGCGGTAAGCGGAATCTCGGTTTTCGGAATCATCATGGCGGGCTGGGCAAGCGCAAATAAATACTCCATGCTGGGCGGTCTGCGCGCTGCTGCCCAGATGGTTTCCTATGAAATTCCGAGAACTTTTTCAGTAGTGCCTGTCATCATGTTGTGCGGAACCCTAAACATAGCAGCTATAGCGGAGGCGCAGTCAGGCTATCTCTTCGGTTTCCTGCCCAGGTGGTTCATTTTTTATCCCGTAGTCGGACAAATCGCTTTCATCGTTTTTCTGATAGCGTCGGTGGCTGAAACCAATAGGGTGCCGTTTGACATTCCGGAGGCCGAATCCGAGCTCGTGGCCGGATTCAGCACCGAGTATTCCGGAATAAAATTTTCAATGTTTTTCCTCGCTGAATACAGCTACGTCCTGATTTCGGCTCTTCTCATCTCGGCGTTTTTCCTCGGCGGAGGCTCTCCCCTTCTGCCTTCCCTGTCGTTTATCCCGAGCTGGGCGTGGTTTATTGGAAAAGCTCTTTTCATAATTTTCTGTTTCCTGTGGTTTAGATGGACTTTTCCGAGGTTCCGGGTTGACAGGCTGATGGATTTTAACTGGAAATTCCTCTTTCCCCTGACGCTTATCAACATACTGCTGGCCGGGATTTGGTCAGCAGAAATTAAACACATGGTCAAATAAAATAATAAGGATATACGCAACAGCCAAAACAATTTTAAGCCCGCAGGTTTTTGAATCTTCCACAAAACAAATATGCGCTTATGGTTATGATGCCGCAGGTTTTACAACCCTGAATTGCTCTAATATTCAATACGACAGCAATAACAGGAAAAAAATACCAAGCGGGGGGACAATAATAGAATGCGGTGAATATCAATGGTGGGAGCCTCGCTATGAAGGAATAACCATCCCTCACACATATCACTGCAAAGACCACATAGGCAATTATCAGGATTATCCGCAAAAGATTGACATCTCAATCAGCGAACGCAGCTGGGCGTGGTATATCAAATTCGGGGGCAGGTATGCGGAATGCATGTGGGGAAGCTACAGATGGGGAGCGCCATACGGATACCAGGTTTATCCCGGACCTGTTCATATCAGGGAGAGCTGTCTTATAGGCGTAAAGAAATTGTATTTCAAAACAGCCCCTGGTTATTCGTACTGCAGGGAACAGGCAGGAGGCGCGGAAGACAGTCTGGAATTATGGACAGAAGCCTATGACAGGGCGCCTGACTATGTTTGTTTGCCGAACACACAAATATTATCCCAGACATCTTTCGGTTGTGATTTGGTTAATGTTCTTAATGAGATAAAGGCGGTATTAAACCAATATAAAAGCCATTTGGATAACAGGGTCAGCACGAGCACGTTTTATACAAACGAGGATTTAACAGAATTGAATCAAGTATTGAGTGAATTAAACGGGGGTATATTACTTCAAACAGGAGACGTTCAGGGAGACACGAACCCGCCTCCGATGTCCAATCCATGGACACAACCCATGCCATGCGGCTACAACCTTCAGATAATAGAAGGGACGAACAATCAGGAAGGATTGATAAACCAGAAACT
>JACQWV010000124.1 GCA_016209085.1 Elusimicrobiota bacterium | reverse complement strand
TTACTGAGCTTCGCAGAAATAATGGGCACGTTGGAGGCTCATATTTGGATTGGATGCAAGGCGCGACGAACGAGCATAGCGTTCGCTATGTGAGTGAGGAGCAACGCAGCAGACGGCCAAATATGAGCCTCCCCTTTCCCTTGAAGGGAAAGGGGCTGGCCGCTTTTCGGCTTAGAGCGCGTCACTCGTCGCTTACATAACCCAAGTTATGCGCGCTCCTCGTTCCCTGCCTGCGCCGAGGCTTCGGCAGGCAGGCTTGTCTCGCTCAAAAATCGGCTCAGCCAGCGTATCCATTATTTCTGCGAAGCTCAGTAAATACAGATATCTATAACACATATATCCGGGCAACACAATCGGCCCCGCCCTCGCCTTTCCCTCTCCCGTTCTCTGGAGAGGGTTAAGACAATAATTGCAAAATAGTCCAGCCTAACAGAATCACCCGTGCCTTTTACCCCACGACCCACTTGCCAGAAAAGGGCATTCTGCCTTAAGTGGGTGGCGGGGTTATAAAGACTAACCCGAAATTACACTTCAGTAACTGTTGGAAAGATTTTAAATTGCGGATTGTATATATAATGAGGAGCCAATAAGGAGGTGCGGAAATGAAAAATAGTCATAAACTTGCATTAATAATCCTGGCCGCAGGAGTCATGACAGGGACGATACTGTATGCTCATAAGGCCAGTGTTGGAACAGCGCAAACTGTTTGCAATAACAAAAACGGAAAAATAGTTTGTACCACTTCCGGAGGAAAAGTCGACTCGCCGCAGCAGGTAACGACCGATTGTATAGAGGAAAATGGTAAAGTAAAATGTAGAAGTATTGTCCGGTAAAAGAGGTTAGGGGGGATCGTTCTGAAATTTTAGGTCGGTCCCCTGTTATAACTTAGTGTTTTAAAGGAGTTCTAATGCAGCAGGAAGACATCCGCATGGTAACAGAAACATTAAAAGGCGATTCTGAAGCTTTTAAACCTCTGGTTGAAAAATATCAGAACCGGCTTTATGATTTGGCTTTAAGAATGACCGGTAATATCCATGAAGCTGAAGACATAGCGCAAACTGCCTTTATCAAAGCATACGCCAGCCTTAAACTCTACAATACGGCCCATGATTTCTCAAACTGGCTCTATACTATTGCACTTAACATAACGCGCAACAGATTGAGACGTTTATCTATTATAAATTTCTTCAGTCTTGAGCGTTTTGGCTTCCCGGAAGGAGAAAACGCCCCTCCGGAACCGGTTGACGCGCATGATAAACCGGAAGAGTCTCTAACCAAGAAAGAATTATTGAAATGTCTTGATAAAGCCGTAAGAAACCTGCCTGTTTCTCTCAAGGAAGTTTTCGTGCTTTTCCACTTCCATGAAACTAGCCTGAATGATATCTCCATAAGACTGGGTATTTCACAAAATGCAGTCAGTTTAAGGCTTTTAAAGGGTAGAAAACTGCTTTATAAACAATTAGCTCCGAAATTTCCGGAATATTTTAAAAATGGAACCCATGATAAAAAGGAGGCTGATTATGTTAAAAGATAAAGAAAATCTTGAAGGAGTTTTTAATAAAATATGCGCTCAGACAAAATTGCTTGAGACTCGTGATTTGTGGCCTGATATAAAAAATGCCGTTGAAAAACCAAAAAGGCAGATTGGTTTCTTAAGGCAGCCGTTATGGTCCAGGACAGCAGTTTTTGCAGGATTGGCTGTTTGTGCGGCTGTGGTCGTTTTTTTTATCCCCGGCGCTTCTGAAAATATAAAAAACGGCATAAAAAAACTTTTTTCAATCAATTACTCTCTGCAACTGAGAGATTCTGCCGAGGTTCTCGGAGGCCTGTTAGTCACTGATGCCCAAGCCCAAGAAATAACAATTAACAATATGCTTTTGAGAATCAAAGTAACTTCCCTTGATGAGAAAGCGGTTAGAATAGATGTGTCTATCTTCAAAAAACAAACAGACGGCTCTTTGAAACTTTTGCATAACCCCGCAATAGTAACATTAAGAGGCAGTCCTGCTGAAATCCAAGTAAGCGATGAAAAGGAACCTGTATATAGACTTAAATTGACGCCTCGCGAACAAAAAGATTTGACTGCCTATAAATGCGCTCTTGAACCGATAAAGCCGTAACACGCAAAAATAGGGAAAATATGCAAAAATTTCAATTATCTGTTATAATATTTTATGAGAAAAGATTTTAAAAATACATAAATCTGTCCACACTAATATAATCGCAAAAGATTGGAGAAAATTAGCAGTATTGAGATGAACACAAATACCCTTATTCCGCGGCTTGCCGCTTTCGGTGCGGTCATTCTCTGGGGTGTCTCTTTCGTAGCAACAAAGGCTGTCCTGCAAGAGGCATCGCCAGTCACTATCATCTTCAGCCGCTTCACCCTCGGTGTCATCACTCTCATCTTCATCCTACGGATCCGGGGTGAACCCCTGCTTCCCCCACGCGATACATGGCCCGCTCTCACTTTCATGGGCTTTGTCGGAATTTTCGTCCACCAAATACTCCAGATTCATGGACTCACACTCACCACTGCAATTCGCACAGGTTGGTTGATTGGACTGATTCCGATTTGGTCCGCATTACTTTCCGCCCTCGTTCTGACAAGAGGCGAACTTTCATGGAGCGTTCTTACATTGCCCACAACTCGCGGAGACCTTCTGATACTGGCCAGCACTGTTAACTGGGCTGTCTACACGGTTCTCGGTCACAGCACCTTGAAGCGTCTCGGGAGCGTTCGTACGACAACCGCCGTGATGTTTCTCGGGTGGCTCATGCTTTTACCCTTGTTCGTGGCAGGCGCGGGGTGGCGCGACTACAGTGCGCTGTCGGGTGTAGGCACCGGCTCTATTTTATTTCTCGGCGTCGGATGCTCGGGGCTCGGTTATCTTTTCTGGTATACGGCGTTGGAACGGATAGAGGCATCTAAGGTTGCGGCATTCCTCTATCTGGAGCCTTTCATCACGTTTATTGCTGCTGTAACTTTGCTGCACGAACCGGTTATAGTAACCATTATTCTGGGTGGACTTCTTGTGCTGGCCGGCGTCTTCGCAGTTCAACACGCCCCAGCAAGAGAGTCCGTGCAATTTAACCCCGCTATGCAGCGGACCAGTGAGGATTTACCCGAAAATTTTTTCTATGAATAAAAAAACCTGTTTTGCATGCCATCTGGTTTGCTTGTCTCTGATTTGTTCTGTTGCGCGGGCGCAGAGCAGCGGCGAGAAGTTTGCGCCCTCCGGAATGACTCTTAATGATGCTTCTAAAATACTTCTTCTTAACAACCCTGATGTTTTGGCGGCAAAAGCTCTTGTCAATGAATTTGAGGCAAGACACAAAGCCGCCTATTCAAATTTCTATCCGAGTCTGGCTGTTAATCTGGGCCGCACTGAAACAGAAGCGGGCGCAGCAAGGCAGAAACAATACAACTATAATCTGAGCGGCTCTTATTCCCTGTTTTCAGGAATGGCCGACGCCGCTGCCCTGAAAAAAAGCCGTTTTGAGCTTCAAAAAGCCCGCTCGGATTATAAAACAGCCGAGACAGAGGCATTTTTCTCTCTGCGCCGCATTTTCGCCCAGATCGCCTCCGCCAAAGAGCAGTTGGTTTTGAACCACGAAGTGATAAGGCGGAGACAGGAGAACGTTCAGTTGGTCAAATTAAAGTACAACGCGGGCAGGGAAAGCAATGCGGCATTGCTTGAGACCGAGGCTCTTCTTGAAACTTCAAAATGGAAAAAACAGAAAACAGAAAGAGAGCTGAAAACAGCCCAAAAAAAATTAAACCAGCTGCTCGGAAGGGATATTCGCCTGCCGATTTTGATAATGCCCGCCCCTGTTTCGCCGGAGCCTCCTTTGGATTTTTCGGATTTTGAACCGGAATTAAAAACGCATCCCTCCGTGGTTTCCAATGAAGCTGGGCTTAACGCAAGCAGGGAGGAGCTGTCCAGAATCCGCGGAGGATTCATGCCCGGAGCGTCCCTGAGCGGAGCGTGGGGGCGGGCGGATTCCGAGTGGCCGCCTGACGCAAAAAACTGGAACTGGTCTTTTCAGATAAACTGGCCTCTTTTCTCGGGCTGGAAAACCAAAAACGATACCAAGTCTGCCCGGGCTGAAATAAACCGCGTTGAGGAAATCCTGAAGAAAACCAGAGACGACGTTTTTATCTCGGCCGAAGATTCCTTTTTGCAATGGAAGGAAACCTACTCGCTTATGAAAGTGAGGGAAGTCACCCTCAACGCCTTAAGCGAGCGGGCATGGCTCGTCAAAAACCAGTATGTGAGCGGACAGACCGCTTATTTTGAATGGCGCCAGGCAGAAGAAAACCTCACGAGCGCCCAGGAACAACTTCTGGCAGCAAAATACGAGCTTGAAATCGCATACGCAGAATTTGAAAAAGCCATGGGGAGAGGAATAAATCCATGAGAAAAAAACTATTTAAAAGAAAACTGACCTGGTTCGTATTGATATTCATCGCCGTATCTTTTGTATCCTGCGGGTATTTTAAAAAAATCAGGAAAGCCAAATCCGCAAAACCAATGTATGCTTTTAAAATATCCAAAAACACTTTTGTGGTGAAAGTCTACGCGAGCGGCGTTGCGGAGCCGGAAAACAGGGTCCCGGTCATTCCCACTTTCGGCGGAAGGATAGAGGATATTCTCGTGAAAGAAGGCCAGCGGGTGGCGTCCGGCCAGATTCTTGCGTGGATGAGTTCCATAGAGAGGGCGGCCCTGCTTGATTCTGCAAAGGCAAGAAACGTTTCTTCGGAAGAACTGAAAGTTTTTGAAAACGCTTACAAGCCGACTCCGCTTGTCGCCCCCATAAACGGAACCGTCATACAACGGGCCGTGGAGCCGGGACAGCCGGTTGCGGCAAACCAGACCATTCTCGCGCTGTCTGACAGGCTGATTATCAGAACCTCCGTTGACGAGACCGATATAGGCAAAGTAAGCGAAAATCAGGCCGCTCAATTTATCCTTGACGCGTTTCCGAAAGAAACGCATTCGGGCAGGGTCGTTTCAATAGCCCATGAGGCAAAAACTACCGGGAACATCACGACTTATGAAGTTAAAGTTCTTCCATTCAAAGCGCCCCCTAATTTGCGCGCCGGCATGACGGCCGACGTGCATATAACAGTGGAAACCAAACTTAAAGCCCTGCTCGTTCCCAAGGAAGCCGTAACGTATAAGGCCGGCAGCCCCACGGTAATGTTTCTGGAAACGCAGGGAAAAGAGCCTGTCCAGCGGCCCGTGGAGCTGGGGCTTTCGGATAAGAAAAATTTTGAAATAATTTCCGGAGTTGTAGAGGGCGACACGGTGATGATTTCGTCGGAAACAAAAAAATCCGAAGACATAACCATAAGAATCGGCGGCGGGTAATGGCTTCTCTCATAAGACTTAAAAACATTAATAAAACCTATCAGATAGGTTCTTCCGAAGTAAAAGCCCTCAGAGACGTTTCTCTTGAAATAAATCCCGGAGAATTCATAGCCGTAATGGGGCCTTCTGGCTCCGGCAAATCCACCCTGATGCATATAATAGGATTTCTGGACAGGCCTGATTCCGGGGAGTATTTCTTCTCGGACTCTGCGGTTCACAATCTTAAGGAAAACCAGCTGGCGGCCATACGAAGCAAAATGACAGGGTTTATTTTCCAGTCCTTTCATCTCCTGGCGAAAACAAACGCTTTAAACAATGTAATGCTGCCCATGGTGTATGCCGGCGCCAGCGACGGCGGCAAAGACAGGGCTCTTGAATGCATGAAACTCGTGGGGCTTTCAGACAGGGCGAAACACAAACCCAATGAGCTTTCAGGCGGCCAGCAGCAAAGAGTCGCAATAGCCAGAGCCCTGATAAACGAACCCCTGATAATACTAGCGGACGAGCCGAGCGGGAATCTGGACGCGGCCTCCAGAGAAGAAGTAACCGCGCTTTTAAAAAATCTCCATTCCAGGGGTCTTACAATCATAATCGTGACGCATGACCCTGAGCTGGGGAAAACAGCTGACCGCATAATTCTCATGAAAGACGGCAGGGTTGCAAGCGACCAGAGCAAAACCTCTCGTGCGTCCGCGCCGGATGCCGCTCAAATCGCTTTGCCGCAGTCCCGGATAGGATTCGGTTTAATAGAAGTCATGGAACAGCTCAGAATAGCCCTGGTGTCCATCTGGAGCCATAAAATACGGAGCTCCCTGACAATGCTGGGCATTTTCGTGGGCGTGGGCTCCATAATCGCCATGCTGACCCTGGGAAAAGGCACGCAGAAAATCATTCTTGGCGACATGGAAGCAATGGGCGCAAAAACGCTCATGGTAATACCCGGAAGCCTGAGCCAGCAGGGGGTGCGCAGGGAATACACGAGAATAAATTTTGACGACAGCCAGGACATAGCTTCAAGATGTTCCTCTGTTGCAAGGGTTTCGCCTGTGGTTCAGAATTACGGCCAACTGTCCCGCGGAGGAAAAAACATGAACGCGGCGGTATTCGGCCTGACAGCTGACGGCCTGGCTCTTAAAAACATTTCCTCCTTAAACGGCAGATTTTTCACCGTCAACGAAGATGTTTCAAGGGCGCGGGTGGTTATTCTTCACAGCAAGGCGGCAGAGGAATTGTTTGACGAGGGGGAAAATCCCCTGAATCAGGAAATCAGAATAAATAAAAATATTTTTACCGTCATCGGCGTAATTCCGAAAAACGCTCAGGAAAGCCTGGCCGTGAACATGCCCCGGAATTCCGCAATAGTGCCGCTGAACACAGCCATGAAGCGCTTGTTCGGCCAGAAGGATCTCAGCCAGATAGAAATTGAGGCCTTAAGCGCGGACAAAGTGGATGCGGCCAAAGAAGAAGCCGCCAGGCTTCTGCGGCAGCGCCACGGCATACTGGAAGGACAGGAAGACGGGTTTGAAATATTCTCGTTCGCCTCAATGCTTGAAATGATTAAAAAAGGACTTGGAATTTTTACCGCTTTTCTGGCAAGCATAGCCGCAGTCTCTCTTCTGGTCGGCGGCATAGGCATAATGAACATAATGCTTGTCAGCGTAACGGAAAGGACGCGCGAAATCGGGCTCAGGAAAGCCCTGGGAGCGAGGAAAGCGGATATTCTTGCTCAATTTTTGATAGAAGCCGTGATAATATGTCTTATCGGCGGCGGATTGGGGGTGGCTTTCGGGCTCGGCATAGCAAAAACACTCGCCATTTTCATTCATATACAGCCCGTGATAAATCTCGGCGTGATAATTACCGCATTCCTTTTTTCAACCGGCGTGGGCGTGATATTCGGGTTCTGGCCCGCTTTCAAGGCCGCTAAACTAAATCCCATAGACGCTTTGCGCTATGAATGATAAAATATAATTTATGCCGGCGCTTGAAGTTTCAAATCTTGTCAAAAAATATAAAGCGTTTGAAGCGGTCAAGGGCATAAGCTTTGACGTGAAGGAGAAGGAGATTTTCGCCCTTGTCGGACCGAACGGCGCCGGGAAGTCTACTACCCTTAAAATAATTTCCACCATCCTTTCTCCCACCGGCGGAAGCGTGAAAATTTTTGATATTGACATCTCAAAAAACCCGCAGGCCGCCAGAAAAATAATAAGCTATCTGCCCGAGGAAGCCGGCGCATACAAAAACCTGACCGGAGCGGAATATCTTGAATTCATGGCCTCCATTTTTATTGAAGACAGCGGCCGGGCAAAAGCCTCAGCCGGATACGGGGCTGAAATGTCCGGGCTGAAAGACAAGCTCAGGGAAAAAATCGGCTCTTACAGCAAGGGCATGACAAGGAAGCTTCTTCTATCCAGGACAATAATGACAAAACCCCGCCTGGCCATACTGGACGAGCCGGCCAGCGGCCTTGACATAGTGAACGCGTTTGAAATAAGAAGAACCATAAAACAGCTGGCCGGGGACGGCATGTCTTTCCTGATATCAAGCCACAACATGATGGAAATAGAATTTCTCTCCGACAGGATAGGAATAATAAACGCCGGAAAAATGCTTGCGGCGGACTCTCTGGAAAACTTAAAAAAACGGGCCGGCGCCAACGACCTTGAAGACGTTTTTATAAAACTGACGCAATCATGAGAATATTTTTCATTCTCGTCAAAAAAGAATTCAAAGAGCTGCTAACCCGCCAGCTTCTGATTATCCTGGGAATGATGATTTTTATTTTTTATGTCATAGGAAAAACCGTGGGAGCGCACAAGAAGGCCGCCGATGCGTTAAATGAGATAGCGGTCATGGATATTGACAAATCCGCTGTTTCAAAAATGATAATAGACGGGCTTGAAGGAAAAAGATACAAGATCATAAAAGAAGAGCCTGCTGACATCAAGGAAACGCTGCTCGGCGGCAAATACGACAGGGATATTTTTCTGCTTGTTATCCCGGCGGGGCTCGGAGAAAATTTAAGCAAATCAAAAAGCCATAAAATACAAATTTACGCTATGTTTACCAAGGGATTTAAAAGCTCCGAGCTCTCTTCCTCAAAAATCAGAAAAACCGTTTCCGACATAACCAAAAACATCGGCGATTTTCTGATAAAAAAGAACTTTGCGGGCCGCGATGCTGATTTCATTAAAAACCCGGTTTCAGTGGAGGAATTCGTGGCTGCCGGCAACGCGGTTGAAAAAATACCCATAAGCCATGTCCTTGCTTTCGTGCAATCTCAATCCATACTTTTTCCAATAGTGATATTTCTC
Organism: Elusimicrobiota bacterium; assembly: GCA_016209085.1. Classification (GTDB taxonomy): domain Bacteria; phylum Elusimicrobiota; class Elusimicrobia; order Elusimicrobiales; family UBA9959; genus JACQWV01. The sequence continues at coordinate 27,772 of JACQWV010000124.1, read as the reverse complement.
GTCGTTATATACGCTTCACAGATAGTAATGACTGCGGTTGCAGGCGAAAAAGAAAATAAAACTCTTGAAATCCTGCTGAGCTCTCCGGTGAACAGAAAAGTTCTTGTTTTTTCAAAACTCACCGCTTCGGGGCTGATAGCCTTTGTGCTGTCAGGCGGCTACATGTTGGGAATGAGGTCTTTCATGTCCGGAATTTCGGGCGGGGCATTGTCCTCGGCCATGCCGGACTCAACAAGCGCTTCCATGGCGAAACTGGGCCTCATAATAAGCCCCTTCGGCTACGGCCTAATAGGAATTTCCGTGCTTTTCTGCATACTCTGCGCCTTGGCCATGGCAATTATTCTCGGCGTGCTTTCCGACGACGTAAAAAGCACCCAGGCGGCAGGGACTCCTCTTATGATGCTTTTGATGCTGTCCTACATGCTGCCGATGTTTATGGACATAAGCGCGGCTTCGGCTCCGCTGAAACTGGTTCTTCTGGCCATTCCTTTCACGCACGCCTTTATCTCCCCGCAAAACATAATGCTCGGCAAAAACATGTCGGTCATCTGGGGAATAATATATCAGGGCCTGGTTTTTCTGGTCTTTGTCATAGCGGCCGCAAGGATTTTTTCCGGCGAATCAATACTGACGCTTAAACTCCGGTTTAAAAAACCCGCTTGAAGCGGTATTCGTCGTTCGTTTTGATTTTAGTATAGGGGTGTTTTATGAAAAATATAACAGTGTTCGTTTCGGGAGAAGGAACAAATCTTCAGGCCCTGATTGACGCTGTAAAAACAGGCCAAATCAGGGGAAAAATCGGTCTTGTCGTTTCAAGCAAAAAAGATGCAGGCGCTTTAAAAAGGGCTGAAAAAGAAAGCATTCCCAATTTTGTTGTCTCTGCGAAAGATTTTGAAACTCCTGAAAAACATGACGAATATCTTGTCCAATTATGCGAAAAACACAAGACTGATTTAGTGTGTCTGGCAGGCTACATGCTGAAACTCGGGCACCAAATGCTTAAAACCTATCACAACAGGATAATGAACATTCACCCGGCACTTCTACCCTGTTTCGGTGGAAAGGGAATGTATGGAATAAAAGTGCATGAAACAGTTATAAAATCAGGCGTGAAATTAAGCGGATGCACAGTCCATTTTGTTGATGAAGAATATGACTCCGGTCCCATAATACTTCAGCACACGGTTTGTGTTTTTCAGGACGACACTCCTGAAACTCTCGCCAAGAGGATAAGCCCCCAGGAGCACATACTCTATCCCAGAGCCGTTTCCCTTTTCTGTGAAGACAGGCTGGAATTAACCGAAAACAGGGTTAAAATTCTTCCTAAAAAATTGGAGGAAAATAAAAAAATAAAACGGGCGCTCATTTCAGTCTCTAACAAAACCGGCATTGTTGAGTTTGCAAAAGAGCTTGTCAAAAACGGCGTGGAGCTGATATCCACTTCGGGAACTTATAAATTGTTAAAGGAATCCGGGATGCCGGTCCGGCTTCTTGAAGAAATAACCAATTTCCCGGAAATTCTCTCCGGCAGGGTAAAAACCCTTCATCCGGCTGTTCACGCAGGCATACTTTTCAAAAGGCAGGACGCTAAACACAGGGAAGAGGTCATAAAATTCGGCATTGAATCCATTGACATGGTCGTGGTGAATCTCTATCCTTTCGGGGAAACCGCAAAAAAATCCGCTCCGTGGTCTGAAGAACTCATAGAAAACATTGACATCGGCGGAGTCGCTCTTTTAAGGGCTGCTGCCAAAAATTACGAGGACGTCGTGGTGATTGCGCAGCCTTCCGATTACGGGAAAATCCTGGCAGAGATGCGGACAAACAACGGAAATCTTTCAATTGAAAGCAGGAAAGAGCTTTCAATCAAGGCTTTTGAACACACTGCGGGCTATGACTCCGCCATATTTAAAACCTTGGCCGTCGGCGCCGTTCCGGCCGGCAACGGCGGGGCGCAGGACACAAATCCCCCTTTCGTCCCCCTTTTGCAAAGGGGGAAAGAGGGGGATTTTACTCAAACGCTTGAAATAAAATTAAACAAAATTTCTGATTTAAGATACGGGGAAAATCCCCACCAGAAATCCGCTTTATATTCAAAAAACGACCGTCTGCCTTTTAAACAACTGCAGGGAAAAGAGCTGTCCTACAACAACATTCTGGACGCTTACGGCGCGCATCAGGCGGTCCTTGAATTTGAAAAACCGGCCTGCGTTATTTTCAAGCACGTGACGCCCTGCGGAGTCGGGACAGGCGATGACGTGATTGAAGCTTTTGAAAGAGCCTGGAATACGGACCCCCTGTCCGCATTCGGCGGAATAATAGCAGTCAACAGAAAATTTGATTTTAAAATAGCCGAATTCCTGGGCAAAAAATTCCTGGAAGTGATCTGCGCTCCTGATTTTGACGAAAAAGCCCTTGAACTTCTCTCAAAAAAACAGAATTTAAGGGCGCTGAAATGGGTATCTTTTCCGAAAGACACTTTTATATTAAAATCCGTCGGAGACGAGGCGCTTGCAGTAGAGGATGACAAAATTTTATTGACGGATAAATGGGAAATCCCCACTGTTAAAAAACCCTCCGGAGACGAGGAAGACGGCCTGCGTTTTGCCTGGACAGCGGCAAAATACGTGCGCTCAAACGCAATCGTTTTTGCGGACAAAAACCGGACCGTCGGAATCGGCGCGGGACAGATGTCAAGGGTTGATTCCGTGTTTATGGCTGCGCACAAATACCGGCAATTTTTAAAAAACAACCCGAAGCCGCAGATTCTGGTCATGGCCTCCGACGCTTTCTTCCCGTTCCCGGACGCGATTGAAGAGGCGGCAAAAGCAGGCATAACAGCCGTGATACAGCCGGGCGGATCCGTAAACGACCAGGAAGCGATAAAAGCGGCTGATAAACTGGGGCTTTCAATGGTTCTGACCGGAATAAGGCATTTCAGGCATTAAGGGATATATTCCCGCAGGTTTTCCTTTGTTATGGCAAATTCCTCCGGGCCGAGCAGGTTTTTCCTTTGAAGATAGCGGGGGACAGTCCATGGCATTGTGGCGCGGAAATTGTAAATAAACGAGGGGATTATCCACATTTTTATTTTTTTATCTTCGGGCAAAACCCGGTTCATGACTATGACAAGATTGTTGGTGCAGCTGTTCGTAACCGTATGATAAAATTCTCCCTCGCGGTTTATTGTTGCAAGGCGGACGGCCTCTGCCGCCATTCTGATTTTATCCTCCCTGCTTAACAATATGGGAAAGAAATGCAGGCTGCTGTCGCCGAAAAAAGCCGTTCTCAGGGAATATTCCTCAAAAGTTATTATCATCCAGACTATGCCGTAGGCGTTTTTCAAACCCGTGAAAACAGAGTAGCTCTGGCCCTCCCTGGCGTAGGCTTCCACTGAGAGAAAAAATCCTCTTGATGAATTTCCGTCATGGTCAACTATTCCCCCGTCTTCAAATTCAAAGAACAGCAAAGAATGGCCTGCCGGTCCTTTTTCTCCCTTTTTTGCGGCGAAATAAGCGTTTTTAAGCAATTCCGGTTTTATGACGACTTCTTTCCAGAGATATTCCTCTGAAGGATTATGAGGGTCAATCCATCTTGCGTCTCCTATTTTAAAGCTTTCTGCGGTCTCTTCAAGCAGTCCGGCCGGCCGGAAGCGGCTTTTATAAGGCGGGGGGATAATTACTTCTGCAGGCGGTTCGTATTCTTTTACTTCCGTCACTTTAATTTCGCTTATCTCGTCGCTTTGCTTTGCCTTCCCCCATATTTCAACGGTCTTTCCCTCGTATCCGCCGATTAATTCAGGAGAGACTTCCAGCAAAAAAACCCGTCCGTCCTCTGTATGAAGAACCGTTTTCTCCTCCTGTCTGGTGAAAATTCCCCTGAGAAAATAAGTCACGCCGTGTTTGACGGATTCAGTTTCTTCCGGATAAGGAAGAGCGGGCTGCCCGGCAGAAAGCGTTATCCCTCCGGCTGACAAAAAAACAGCGCACGCAAAAATTTTTAATATTTTGGATTTCATCGTTCTTTTACCGTCTATTTTTCATTTTATGTCTTTGAGCGCGATTTAAACAGGGTCTAAAGTCTCTTCATCCGCAGGAAAGCTTACCACGTTAAAATAGGCCCAAAGGCGCACGGCTGTCCCAAGAAAGTTCTGCAAAGATATGGCTGCAAATTGCAGACTCGCTCATGTCGGGGTTTTTAACGCCGTTATTCCCTGCGCCTTTGTCAGCGCCTTGCGCAACTCGCCCGCCTCGCATACGTTGGCGCAAGGCTTCTTCCCCTGCTTTCGCAAGACTGCGGGGGAATCCTTTTTTAACAATCCACTATAAAAACCGCTTGCATTCCTATAACTCAATATTTTATAATTATAATTAATATTAGCCGGTGTATTGCGGTGTTTTTGGGTTATAGTCTCCTCTCTCTCAAAGGTGTATTAGTCAAGTAGAAGTTGATTTTGAGCTATATAGGTTTTGTAATAATTCTGAAACAATTTTTTTAAAGGTCTGTTTATTCAAAAATTCTTAAACATGATTATTAACATAAAATTTGTTTGTTTTTTAAGGGTTTTTTGGTAATAAAACCTATTTACTAACACTTGTGGATAAATTGTGGATAACACGACAATAGACATAAAAAACATCTGGCAGAAAGCGCTGGAAAAGATGGAATCAGAAATAGGCGCTGAATCCATGGATTTATGGATAAGGCCTTTGAATCCGCTGATTATGGAGGGAGACGTTTTAAAGCTGGAAGTGCCGGATTCCGTAATTTACGACAAAATAAAAGAAAGATACGAAGAGTTATTGATAAAAAATATTCGGGAGTTGTTAAACAAAAACATTCAAATTCAGTATTCAATGGCCATTGCTCCGCCCGATATTCCTAAGCCGGAGCCGATAATTGAAGCGCGGCCGGTTTCTCCGGCGGTTCACACATCATTAAATCCGAACTATAATTTTGAGTCGTTTGTGGTCGGCCCTTCAAACAGATTCACTTATAGTTCTGCCGAATCTGTCGCTAAAAATCCCGGAAGTTTAAATTCAAACCCGTTTTTTATTTACAGCCAGCCGGGTCTCGGCAAAACCCACATCCTCCACGCTATCGGAAACGAAATAATCAAAAACAACCCCTTAGCAAAGGTCGCTTATACGCCGTGCGAAAATTTTGTAAACGAATACATATCAACCCTGCAAAACAAGACAACGGAAAATTTCAGAAATAAATACAGGAAACTTGACTGCCTTCTGCTTGACGATATCCAGTTTTTAATAGGAAAGGAGCGAAGCGAAGAGGAGTTTTTTTACACCTTCAATTCCTTGTTTGAATCAAAAAAACAGATAGTCGTCACTTCTGACAGGTCGCCCAAAGAGCTTACTTTAGGCGAAAGGCTCGTTTCAAGATTCCTTTCGGGTCTGCGGGCGGACATAAAAATACCTGATTTTGAAACGCGGGTCGCCATTTTGAGACAGAAAAGGGACCTTTACAAATTCAGCGTGCCGGACGATGTCTTGGTATTTATAGCAGAAAATGTGAAAAGAAGCATAAGGGAGCTTGAGGGCTGTCTGATAACAGTGGGAAATTACGGCGTAAACATGAAAATCCAGCTTTCAATAGATGTTGTAAAAGAAGTAATAAGAGACCATATCACTTCAATAGAACATGATGAAAAAGTAAGCATAGATTCCATAATGAATGTCGTGGCTGAAAAATTTAAAGTAGAAATAAAAGACCTGAAATCGCAGAAAAGAACGGAAGCGATTGCTTTCCCCAGACAGATTGCCATGTATATAGCGTGCGAAATAACGGATATGTCTCTGCCGGGCATCGGAGAGGCATTCGGAAAAGACCACACCACGGTTATGTACGCAAGGGATAAAATCAAACATCAGATTCTTAACGATCCTTACAACAACGCGTTAATAAACGAGCTTATTTCTAAAATAAAAACTGTTAGTAATAAATAAAAAGAGATAAAATCTGCTTTTTTGGGGAGTTTTTGGGGAGAAAGTGAGTAAATATATAATAAACTGTTGATAAAAAAGGGTTGAATTGAAAAGATTTTTTTATTATAAACAGAATTAACACTCCGCTTAAAGAGGATTATTACTATGAAAATAAATAGTAACAGAGAAAATCTTTTAAAGGGAATTCAACGGATACAGTCGGGGGTTTCTTCAAGACTCGGAACCATACCGATTCTCCAGAACTTCCTTATGGAAACCGAAGACAGCGGTTTAAAGGTTGTTTTTACGGATTTGGAAATGGCAGTAAAACATTATATAAACGTTGATATTAAAAGCGACGGAAGCATAACCGTGCCTATAAAAAAATTTGCGGAAATTCTGCATGTTTTAAACGAAGAAGAAGAAATATCAGTATCGGTTGATGATTCAAATAAGGTGTATATAAATAGCGGCAAAACAAAATTTAAGCTTATAGGCAGCCCTAAAAGCGAGTATCCTGTTATTCCGGATATGGATGAAACTAATTTATTTAGAATTCCGGCTGAAATATTACTGGATATAATTCTGAAAACCATATTTTCGGCCGCGACCGAGGACGACAGGCATTTTTTAAACGGTCTCTTGTGGATTTATGAAAAAAACAAGTTAAGTATTGTGGCGACCGACGGAAGAAGATTAGCCTTGATAAGTAATAATGAAATTAAAGCAAAAAAGGATTTTAAGGTTATTATTCCTTCAAAGGTGCTTAATGAGGTCGGCAGGTTTATAGAGGCCATGAACTCGCCTAAAAGCGAAGATGTGTTAATAGGCATTTCAACCAACCAGATAGGTTTTAAAACAGGGAAAACAATGTTTATTTCCAGGCTTATAGAAGGAAATTTCCCGGCTTATGAGCAGATTGTTCCCAAAAACAGGGAAACATCCATTGAAATAAATACCGAGAAACTGCTCGCCACGACAAAAAGGGCCGCCATCTGCTCAAACGAGAGAGGCGGCGCCGTTAAATACACGTTTAAAAAAGGAGTGCTGATTGTAAGTTCATCCTCTCAAAACATGGATTTTGAGGACGAACTGGATATTGATTTTAAGGGCAAGGATTTTCAGGTATCCTTTAATCCGAGATTTCTTATAGATATTCTGAGAAACATAGGAATTCCGAAAGTGGCGCTGGATTTTACGGTTCCGTCGAGTCCCGTTGTTATCCGGCCGCCGGAAAAAGAAAATTTGCTTTATATAGTAATGCCGCTTAGGACTCAATAAACCCATCCGCCTCAAGCGGATGGGAGTTATAAGTTTTCATAACTCAAAACTGCCCGGAAACTTCTCTTATGTATCTATCCGCAAGAAAAAATTCCTGGACGCGACTCGGAGACGCAAAAACGGCGTGGAAATCTTTTTCCGGGATAAACCTTGAACGCCTTCCCCTCATGGAATCCGTATGGTCAAAAGAAATAGGAATTCTTAAAGACCACTGCCGGCTTCTCGGAATCAAAAAAAACGTCATTATTGTCAAGACCGACTCGGCCGCCGTTTCAAACGAGCTTGCGTTAAGAAGCAGGCAGATTATAAAAAGTCTCAACAAATATTTTATCAGGCCGTGGATTAAATCAATAAGGGTTAACAGCGACTTTTAAAAAAGGGAGAAAGATATGTTAGAGGAGAATTCCATTATGATGAAGGCAAAACCCGAAGAATACGATTCGTCTAAAATACAGGTGCTTGAAGGGCTTGAAGCCGTCAGAAGAAGGCCCGCCATGTACATCGGATCAACGGGACCGCAGGGATTGCATCATCTTGTCTATGAAGTGGTGGATAATTCAATAGACGAAATAATAGCCGGCGGCTGCACCAACATAGAAGCCGTTTTAAAAGAGGATAATATATGCTCCGTCACGGATAACGGCAGGGGAATCCCTGTTGACCCGATAAAAGAGGTAAAGGACCCGAAATTAAAGGGTAAATCCGCCCTGGAAGTCGTAATGACCGTTCTCCACTCCGGAGGAAAGTTTGACAAGGGGGCGTACAAAATTTCAGGGGGGCTCCACGGAGTCGGCGTTTCAGTGGTAAACGCTCTTTCAGAGTGGCTTGTCGTTGAGGTTTACAGAGACGGCAAAAAATGGGTTCAGGAATACGAAAGGGGAAAACCGAAAGACGTCGTGAAAATGAAGGGGGAAGCCGATGAACACGGCACCAGGGTTGAATTCAGGCCCGACAGGCAGATTTTCCAGGAAGCGGTTTTTTCTTTTGACACCGTTTCAAACCGGCTCAGAGAGCTGGCTTTTCTGAATCCCGGCACCCGGATAACCATCATCGACGAAAGAGAAGACAAAAAACACACCTTTTTTTACGAGGGCGGGATAAAGCAGTTCGTAAAATTTTTAAACACGAACAAAACCGTTCTCCATGCCGAGCCGATTTTCATCTCAAAACAGCAGGGAGACCTCATGCTGGATTTTGCCATCCAGTATAACAACGACTATTCGGAAATAGTTTATTCGTTCGTGAACAACATAAAAACCATTGAGGGCGGGACGCACGTAGCCGGCTTCCGCTCGGCCATGACGCGCATCATTAACGACTACATAAAGAAATATGAGCTTCTCAAGGATAAAGAATATTCCGTCACCGGCGAAGACGTAAGGGAAGGTCTCTGCACGGTCATATCGTTCAAAATTCCCCACCCCCAGTTTGAAGGACAGACTAAAACCAAATTGGGCAATTCCGAAGCGGAGGGCTTTGTCAAATCCATAGCCGGCGAAACTCTTTCGGTGTTTTTTGAAGAGCACCCGTCTATCGCAAAGTCCATATGCCAGAAGACCATTCAGGCGGCAGAGGCGAGAGAGGCGGCCAGAAAAGCGAAAGAGCTTGCGCGGAGAAAAGGAACCCTTACCGATTCGGGTCTGCCGGGGAAACTGGCGGACTGCCAGGAAAGAGATCCCAGAAAATGCGAGCTTTTCATCGTGGAAGGAGATTCCGCGGGCGGTTGCTTTGCGGGAGATGTTCGTGTTGCCCTCGCCGACGGCAGGAATTTAAGCTTCAAAGAATTAGCGGAAGAGGGGAGGCGCGGGAAAACCAATTACTGCTATACAATTAAGAAAGACGGAAGCATCGGAATAGAGAAAATTCTTTCGCCGAGAATTACCAAACGCAACACCGAGGTAATTAAAATAACATTGGATAACGGCAAAACCATTGTTTGCACCCCGGATCATAAATTTATGTTAAGGGACGGCTCCTTCAATGAGGCAAAAGATTTAAAAACAAGCTTAAGCTTGATGCCGCTAACGAAAAAAATATCTGCAAAAGAAGGCAGAATTACTATAGAAGGATACGAAATGGTTTTAAATCCCAAAACGCACAAGTGGGTGTTTACACATATGTTGGCCGATGAATATAACATTGATAACGGCATTTATGAATCTTCCAATGGCCCTTATAAACACCATATTGACTTTAACAAACGCAATAATAACCCGACCAACATAATAAAATTAACAAAAGAAAATCACCGCGAAATTCATGCAAACCAGGCATATTTAACCCTGCACACACAGGAAACAATAGATAAGTGCAATAAAATAAAACGCTCCCCCGAATACCGTAGGAAAATTTCCTTAAAGATGATAGGCATGAGGGAATTGTTAAGGGAAAGAGCTAAAAAACAGTGGAAAAACCCCGAATATAAAGAATATATGAAAAAGAAATTCTTGGAGTTTTTTAACAGCAATAAAGATTATAGAAAACAATCTTTAGAAACTCTTGTTGAAGCGCAGAAAAAGTATTGGGTAAACGGGAAAAACAGGGCGAAACAATCCGATAGAACCAGAAAATATTTTGAAGCGCATCCTGAAGCAAAAAAACATTTATCAAATGCGGCCAGGATTGAATGGCAGGACAAGAATCTCTTGCAATGGCGCAGCAACAAAACAAAAGAACAGTGGACAAGCGAATTTAGAAAAAAGAGAAAAGAAGCCTACGGCCAAACATACTTTGAAAATAGCATGAAATTCGCGAAAAAAGTTTATGAAAAGAACGCAAGTCTTGAATTATACGATAAAGAAAGGCAATCCTTGCCTAAAAAGAATCCGAATTTGCTTCGGTTAAACACTCTGGCGGATAGATTTTTTGGCGGGGAGCGAAAAGCCCTGACCGAGGCGGTAAAAAACTTTAATCACAAAATCAAACGCATAGAAAAAATGTCGGAAAAGATAGACGTTTATGATATTGAAGTGCCGAATACCCATAATTTTGCCTTGGCTTGCGGCGTTTTTGTTCATAACAGCGCAAAGCAAGGACGGGACAGGGTTTTTCAGGCCATACTGCCCCTCAGGGGAAAAATACTGAACGTTGAGAAATCCCAGCTTGTAAAAATAATATCCAACGAGCAGATAAGAATCCTGATTTCCGCGATAGGGACCGGCGTGGGAGAGGGGGAGGACGGCTTTGACATTTCAAACCTGAGATATCACAAAATAATCATAATGGCGGATGCGGACGTGGACGGACAGCACATAAGAACCCTGCTGCTGACTTTTCTTTACAGGCAGATGAAGCCTCTTATAGAGGCAGGGCACGTTTACATAGCCCAGCCGCCTCTTTACAAGGTCAAAAAAGGCAAATTTGAAAGCTATTTTGAAACCGACGAGAAACTCAACGCATGGCTTTTGAAAGAGGCTATAAACAGCGTGAACCTGAAAAAATCGGACGGCAAAAAAATGGAGCAGAAGGAAATTCAGGACCTGCTCGGCATTCTGATAAATCTTGAGCAGGCGCTCAAAAGAATGGAATCCAAAAACCTGTCTTTAAAGGATTACCTGCAGTTCGTAAAACAGGGGAAAATACCGCTTTACAGAATTGAGCTGGGCGAGGGTAATTACAAATATTTTTATACGGAACAGGAATGGATGGATTACCAGAGCGAGTATATAAAAAACAAAAAAGAAGATCTTCTCAGGGAAAAAGAGGTCAAAGAAGAGGATATTGAGATTGAAGATGAAAACCTCGGTCCGGAGTTCCAGACCCTCGTGGAGTTTTCGAAACTGGCGTCCGTCAGCCAGAAACTGAAAAACTTCGGACAGGCGATTGAAGAATACGAGATTGAAGAAGCCGTTGCCCATCCCGGCGCGGGGAAATCCGCAGCTCCGAAAAAAAGTTTATACGAGATTACGACGGACAAAACCTTTGCGGCGGTTCCGGATTTAAAGAGACTTCTTGAACAGGTTTTAAAAGCCGGTTCTGCAGGAGCCGCCATTCAGAGATATAAAGGCCTCGGCGAAATGAACCCGGAACAGCTGTGGGAAACCACAATGGACCCCCTCAAGAGAAAACTTCTGAAAGTTTCCCTTGAAGACCCCGAAGAGGCAGAGGTAATTTTTACCACGCTTATGGGCGATAAGGTTGAGCCCAGAAGAATTTTTATCCAGCAGAACGCTCTTGAAGCAAAGAATCTGGATATTTAAAATAGAGGCGAGAGAATAGAAAAGAGATTTAGTGAGTAAGTTATTAAGAAATTAAGTTACTAAATCACTAAATTACTCAATCACTTAATTACTTAATTGACTTCTATCCTCTGTAGTTATGGAGTTATTATGACTGAACATAAAGAGCCGAAACACGCGCCGGCGGACAATCTTTTTACAAACATAGTGGCAAGAGACCTCAGCGAGGAGATGAAAACGTCCTACATTGAGTATTCCATGAGCGTGATAGTCGGGAGAGCGCTTCCGGATGTGCGGGACGGCTTAAAGCCGGTGCACCGGCGCATACTCTACACTATGGACGACATGGGTCTCCAGCACAACAAGCCGTATAAAAAATCCGCGCGCGTGGTGGGGGACGTGCTCGGAAAATACCATCCGCACGGGGACACGGCTGTTTACGATTCCCTGGTGAGAATGGCGCAGAATTTCAGCCTCCGGTACACGCTGGTTGACGGACAAGGGAATTTCGGTTCGATCGATGGGGATCCGGCGGCCGCAATGAGGTACACGGAAACCCGTCTCTCGGCCGTTGCTGCGGAGATGCTTGCGGACATAGAAAAAGAAACGGTCAAATTCGTCCCGAACTACGACGGCTCCCTGACGGAGCCGGTTGTTCTTCCTGCAAAACTTCCCAATCTTCTGGTGAACGGCTCAAGCGGAATAGCGGTCGGCATGGCCACGAATATTCCGACGCACAACCTCTCGGAGGTGTGCGACGCCGCAATAGAAATCATAAAAAATCCCGACGTCCAGATAAAAGAATTAATGAAAATCGTCAAGGGTCCGGATTTCCCCACCGGAGGCATCATCCGCGGCAGGCAGGGAATAAAAGACTATTTTGAAACAGGCAGGGGTTCGGTAAAAATCCAGGCAAAAGCCGAGATAGAAGAAATAAAAGGCGGAAAACAGGCCGTAATCGTCACCGAGATTCCGTATCAGGTTAATAAATCCGTTTTGATAGAATCAATAGCTGATCTCGTAAAAAACAAGAAAATAACCGACATTTCAGACATACGCGACGAGTCCGACAGAAGGGGGATGAGAATAGTCGTTGAAGTGAAAAGGGACGGGAACAGCCAGGTGGTTTTGAACCAGCTTTACAAGCATACCCAGATGGAGATATCCTTCGGCGTCATAATGCTCGCCATAGTGGATTCCAGACCCAAGGTGATGTCTCTTAAAGAGGTCATCAGCCAGTACGTAAAGCACAGGAAAGCAGTGGTTGTAAACAGGACCAGATATGATTTAAACAAAGCTCTTCAAAGAGCGCACATCCTGGAAGGATACCTGATAGCCCTTAAAAATCTGGACGCGGTGGTCGCTTTAATCAAAAAATCCAAAGACGCGGCAGAGGCGAAACAAAAACTTATTTCCCAGTTCGCTCTCAGCGACGCTCAGGCCCAGGCGATTCTGGATATGCGCCTGCACCAGCTGACCAGGCTTGAAGCGGGTCAGATAGAAGAGGAACACAAAGGCCTACTCAAGCTTATAGAAGAGCTGAAAGCCATTCTTGCGGACCCGCAGAAGGTGCTGAAAATCATCATAAAAGAACTTGAAGACATCAAGGAAAAATACGGCGACGGCCGGAAAACTCAGATTACCGGAGAGGCGGCGGAGCTTGACATAGAAGACCTGATTCCTGAAGAAGACGTTGTCATAACCCTTTCCCACGCGGGCTATATCAAGAGAATGCCGGTAAACACTTACAAAGTGCAGGGGAGGGGCGGCAAGGGAATCATAGGTTCGGACGTAAAAGAGGAGGACTTCATAGACCACCTCTTTGTTACTTCAAGCCATGCCACCATATTGCTTTTTACCACCAGAGGCAAACTCTATGCGGTCAAGGGTTATGAAATACCCGAGGGAAACAGGACTTCCCGGGGCAAGGCCATAATAAACGTTCTGCCGGTGAAAGACGAAAAAATAACCTCGGTTATAGCGATTGAATCGTTTGAAGAGGCCAAGGGAAGGGAAACCTATCTGGTAATGTGCACGAGAAAGGGCAAAATCAAGAAAACTGCGATTAAAGATTTTGCGCATATCAGGAAAAACGGCATAGTCGCCATTAATCTTGAAGACGGAGACGTTCTGACCAACGTGGGGCATACCGACGGAAAGCATGAAATAATAATAGGCACCAGACACGGCATGTCAATAAGGTTCCCTGAGTCCGATGCAAGGCCCATGGGAAGGGTGGCCATGGGAGTAAAAGGCATCAGGCTTGCCAAGAACGACCAGGTCGTGGGAATGGAAGTCGTCAGGCCGGATGCGGAAAAAACCCTGCTTACCGTGTGCGAAAACGGTTACGGGAAAAGAACCGACCTTGACGAATACAAAAACCAGCGCAGGAGCGGCTCGGGAGTCATAACCATCAAGGCGACGGAGAGAAACGGCGCGGTCGTGGGAATACATCTTGTAGACAACGAGGACCATTTGATGGTCATGACCGAAAAAGGCAAGATAGTAAGAATTGCGTGCAAAGACATAAGACCCATTTCCAGAAACACCCAGGGCGTAAGGCTCGTGCGGCTTGAAGAAGGAGACAAAATAGCGAGCGTTGAACCCGTCGTGGAGAACGAGGAAGAAGAAGTCAAGACGCAGGAAACGGAGAAAAAATAGGAGAAAAATATGCCGGTAAAAATCGTAAAACAATACAGCGTGTTCCTCCCGAATGTTCCGGGCTCTCTCAGTAAATTCATACAGCTTTTTGCCGACGATGGAGTAAACATAATAGGCATTGCCTCTGAAATAAGGGACGATACCGGTATAGTAAGGATTGCCGTGGACACGGACTCCAAAATAAGCTATATAGTCACAAAAGCGGGATTTACCACTATTGAAACGCCCATGATTTCCGTGGAGCTCGCGGACAAGCCCGGAGAATTTTTTAAACTCACGAAGATTCTTGCCGAACACAGCATCAACATCACTACGGTATACGGCACGTCCATCGGCGCTGAAAAAACAGGAAGAATTCTGCTTAACGTTTCAGACCCGGTAAAAACGCTTGATATCCTGAATAAAGAGCTTGCGAACAACGGAACGGTTTCTGCGGAACAGAGCGGCGTTTAGCCCAAATTCTTCAGTTGGAATTTGGGAATGCGCCTATTTATCAATAAAAATCATAGACAACTGAGTTTTTCGGGTTAGTTTAGGGGGCGTGTTTTATGAAAAAACGCTTTTTTCCGGTTGTGGCGCTTTTGTCCGTTCTTTTTCCTCTGGCGGTTTTTGCCGGAGGATTCCGGCTTAAATGGACCGAAGTTGACGTTGTTCTTGACAAAAACGGCAAAGCCCAGGTCGGTTATGCGGTAAGATGGGAAAGCAGGGGAGCGGCCCTGCACGGGTTTTATTTTGAGGGGTTCCAGGAATTTCCGGTTTTTGATTATGACAAGGCGTACGCTCTTGACGGCAGGGGCGCGAAATACGGCCTTGAAATCATAAGGCTTGCGCCTTTTAAATACGACATAGCGCTTGCAAACGGAGCAGCCTTTCATGAGGGGGAAATAACCTATTTTTTTAGGTACGCGGCAGATTTGCAGGCGAGCGGCCAGCTCGTTTACACAATAGCCGGGGACAAGAAACTCGCGGTTTTCAACTGGGCGCCGGTTCAATGGGACGACCCCATGGAGCACGAAACCGTCGTGGTTCACTTCCCCGCCGAAATTGAAAGGGCACAGGTCTCTCCAGAAACCCTGACGAAGCTGAATTTTCTGACCGAGAAATTCGTAAACAAAAACTATCTGATTGACTATCCCACGGTCAAAAACAGCGAAGGCCGAAACATTTTCACGGTCAGATTTCACAGGCGCAACCCCGGCAGGAAATTTCACTTCCAAATACAGGTTTATCTGGACGGCTCCAATTTCAATCTTTCTTCTTCTGCTTCAAACATAATGGGCGTTGCCCAGGTTCCTCAAACCCGGCCCGCAAAGGAGAGATACATTCTCAACAGATTCTTTCCGGGAAGCGTTTTTTCCAGAATGCCGATGACCCGCGGGGAGATGTTCTTTTTGATTCTTGCGGTTCTGGTCATGTTCGTTTTGTTCCCTGTTTTCGTAATGACGAGGAAACACATGTCCATGCTTACCGCAAGCGAGGGAATTTCAGGAATAAACTGGGACGGCGATGAATGGGTTCCCCCGAAAATACAGGTCGGCACTTTCAGGAACCCGGGAAAAGTCGCGAAAAATCTCACTTCCGTGGAGGCCGGGCTGCTGCTTGAACTGCCGGTTCAGGAGCTGGTTTCCCTTATGTTCGGCAACATGGAAAGGAAAGGGCTTATAAAAATAAAAAATCAGGAGCCGCTGATAATAGCCAGAAATCCGGCGGCAACGACAAGCAATGACCCGTATGAAACGGTTCTTTTAAGCGGGATTAAGCCGGACGGAACTCTTGATAACGGAGTCGTCACGCAGGCCATAAAAACCGTCGCTGCGGGGCTGGAGCAGAAAATTTGGGACTGCGACATAGAGGCGACTAAAAAATATTACGGAAACAGGCTGGAGAAATACGTTCCCGGCGCGGGCGAAATGGACGAGGATTATTACTGGCGCGGGTACAAACATTATGCCTGCGGCAGGAAAGACTCTTATTACGCGAACGCGGACAGAGTAGGACAAAACCTCGGCCGGTCAATGCCGGATTTAACAAATTCGTTTTCGGGATTCCGGACTTCAACAATGTGTTATGAAGGCGCCTTTGCGCAGAGCGCATGCCACGACGCGTGTCATTCCGCATGTCACGACGCATGCCACTCTGCCTGCCATTCAGCGTGTCATTCAGCGTGTCATTCCGCGTGTCACGGCGCATGCGTAAGCAGCGGACACTAATATGGATTGGAAAGACAGAATAAGCTGGATAGACGGATACGTCAAAAAAATAAAACCCCACGTCAGGGTGCGGGAGAAAGACTCCATTTTAATTAAAATCCCCAACCAGGCCTACAAACTGAATCCGCAGGCGGTAAAACTTTTAAAATACCTTTTCTCGGGAGGAAGCATTTTCAGCGTGGTTAAGCCCCAGAAAGACAGGGAAAAAGCCTCTTTTGACGTTTATGCGTTTTTCATGGATTTGCAGGCTCTTTTAAAGGGCTGTTACAACGAGAAAGAAGACAGGATTGCAATAGAAAAGAAAAGATTTTCAATTCCTTACAACGAGTTTCCGGTTTTAAGCGAGATAGCCGTAACCTACAGGTGCAATCTGGCCTGCAGTTTCTGTTATGCGGCCTGCGGATGCAAAAAAGAAGAACAGTTCCCGGAGCTTTCAGCCGACCGGTTCAAAAAAGTTCTGGACGTCATCTGCAAGGAGGCGGAAGTTCCGTCAGTCAGCTTTACGGGCGGGGAGCCGCTTTTAAGAGAGGACCTTGCGGAGCTTGTAAAACACGCCAAGTCCCTGAACATGTGGACAAATCTTATCACAAACGGCACTCTTTTGTCGGAAGAAAAAGCGGCGGAGCTTAAGGCGGCGGGGCTTGATTCCGGGCAGGTGAGCATTGAGGCGGGCAATCCGGCCATTCATGATCAGGTCGTCCGCAAAAAAGGCGCGTTTGAAAAAGCAGCTGAAGGAATAACAAATCTAATGAAAGCGGGAATCCGCGTGCACACTAACACCACGATTTCAGGACTTAACAAAAATTTTCTTTTTGACATTTTAAATTTTGTGAAAGACGCGGGGCTGGATAAATTTTCAATGAACATGATGATGCCGGTGGGGAGCGCAAAGGAAAATTTTTCCGGAACATTCGTTTCTTATTCTGAAATAGGCCCGCTTGTTGAAGGCATACGCAAAAAAGCGGTTGAAGACGGGCTTGAATTCATGTGGTATTCGCCGACGCCCGTATGCATTTTTAATCCCATTTCAAAAGGGCTCGGCAACAAAGGCTGCGCCGCCTTAGATGGGCTTCTCAGCATCGCCCCGAACGGCGACATCTTGCCGTGTTCAAGCTACCGGAAATCCATGGGAAACATGCTGGAATCAGCAGGCAATTTTGAAGATTTGTGGAAATCAGGGCCTTTTAAATATTTTCAAAACAAGGAATTTGCGCACGAAATTTGCAAAAAATGCGAACACATAGCTCATTGCAACGGCGCATGCCCGCTTTACTGGGAAAGCGTCGGCCATGCCGAACTGGAAAGAGCCGTCCGGTGTTTAGAGAAATCGCGCTGAAAACTTTTTGCGCAGCGCCGGCTGCTTTTGCGTTCTTCTCTGCTTCCGCATCGCCCGCCTTTTCAGTCGGCGAATATGTCAGCGTTCCGGCCGTCGGCATAGCCTCCGGCACCTGGGGCGGCAGCGCCGCTGTTCCGGCTGCCGGCCGAACAGCGCGGATACTGGAAGTCATTGACGGCGGTTACATGGTTGAGTTTTACGATTACAGCGACAAGATAGTTTCCACCGCGCCGACTGAAGGAGCGTCAAAAATAGAATTTAAAACCTATCCTGTCGGCAAAGACGTGACCGTTATCTGGGGCGACAAACCTTACGCCGCCAGGATACTCAAAGTCCGGGACGGGTTTCACTGGATAACCTATCCGGGCTGGCCGCACTCGTGGGACGAATGGGTGGGGCCGGAAAGGCTCAACTGCCGCAAATGAGACGATAATATATGGGATTTTTTCCGCCTCCTGAAAAACAAGACATAATAAAATTCTATTTTTTTAAAAGCCTTCCTTACAAAAAACGGATGGTTTTCTCAGCTGGCCTGATTCTTGCCGGCCTGTTCCTGCAGATTTCATTATCCCAGTTTTTTATAGGATTTGTTCCCCTGTTATTCGGCAGCCTTTTAGGCATCGTTGAGGGATACGACGCAAAATACAAAACAAGCATTGACAGGAAATGGGAAAGGGTGACGCCGGATGAATATAAAAAGGTCAAAGAAAAAGCAGGGCTTCTTGAAAAATGGGACCAGAATTCTTTTGATGCAACCAATACCACGGGAACCGCGGTTTTTGCGGCAGTAGCCGTAATTGCGGCCCTGATTTATATCGTTCTGGCCCATAATCAATCTATTCCCGTATCGTTTGCGCGCTGTTTTGCGGCGGACTGCGCCGCTCTTTTTCTTCCGCATTGGCTTGCGGGAAACAGGTATTATCTTAAAAAAGACCGGCTTATAATAAAAATAAACCTTCTGGAAAAAATAATGCAAATGCTCGCTTCGCCGAGCAACGTGCAGGTTTTTCCCATGCTGGAGGTCGGAAAAACAGACTCGGGGAAACAGGCGCCTGAAGACGCAAGACTGATGATAAGGCTTTTAAGCGCGCCCAAAGAGTTTTACGGCGTGCAGGCCCAGATTTCAATAAACAGCGTGCAGGGCAAGGATTATCCTTACCTATACTGTGTTTTAATCGCCAAAAAGGGCTCAGAATTGCTGGAAGGATATAAAAGCTTTGCAGCTCAGCCGGCTTCTTTCGTGGGAGGCATTCTTGATTTTTTCGGGCTCGGGGCTCTCGGGTCGGCCGTCGGCTCGGCCCCGAATGTCGTATATGAAGAAAGCTCCGACAGCGAAGTGGACGTTCTTGTCATAAGACAGCGGACCAGCAGGAATTCAGGATATTTTACCAATGCGGCCGCTGCCGGACGAATCGTTTCCTCTGCAATAGAACTTGCTGAAAAACTTTTTAAACAACCCCTTCCCGCCGCTGCGGCGTCGGCGGGCAAACCTGCCCATCCGGCGACCTGAAATTGCATTGAATTTTTCATTTTATATTTCATATTATATAGGGAGAAGAGGCGGAGGAAGTTTTTATGTGGAATTATACGGACAAGATGATAGAATATTTCAGGAACCCCAAAAATGTCGGGGAAATTGAAAGCCCCGACGCTGTCGGAGAGGTCGGCAACATTGTGTGCGGGGACGCTCTCAAGCTTACGCTTAAAATAGACAAGGCGACCGGCAAAATTATTGACGCAAAATTCAAAACTTTCGGCTGCGCAAGCGCCATAGCCTCGTCTTCAGCTTTAACTGAAATGATAAAAGGCAGAACCATTGACGAAGCTGCCGGAATAACGAATCAGGACATAGCCGAATATCTGGGCGGGCTGCCGAACGAAAAAATGCACTGCTCTGTAATGGGAATGGAAGCGCTTGAGGCGGCCGTTGAGAATTACAGGGGCGGCAGGGGAGGAAAACACATTGTGGGGAGCGGGGAAAAAATAGTGTGCAAATGTTTTCAGGTTACGGACGTGAAAATTTTTAGAGCCATAAAAGAAAACAATCTAAAAACCGTTGAGCAGGTGACGAATTATACAAAGGCCGGGGGGGGCTGCGGCCAGTGCGTCCCGGAGCTTGAAAAACTCTTAAAGGAATTCTGGGAAAAACAGGCGACCAAAACCGGAGAAACGCAGGGCAAAATGACCCTCGTAAAGAAAATTCACCTTATTGAAAAAATTCTTGAGCAGGATATCAATCCGAAGCTCAACAAAGACGGCGGCTCGGCCGAGCTCGTGGACATTGATGGGGACGTGGTCAGAATAAAGTTTTCCGGCGCCTGCGTGGGCTGTCCCATGTCCGGCGTTACGATGAGGTCAATTATTGAAAAAGAACTGAAGGAAAAAGTGGATTTTGCCGTTCAAGTGGAAGAATCAGTATGACCGAAAAAATCATTTATTTTGACAACAATGCCACCACAAAACCCGCGCCCGAAGCGCTTGAGGAAATGAAACCGTTTTTGACCGAATTATACGGCAATCCCTCAAGCATGCATTATTTCGGCGGACAGGTTCAGAAATATCTGGATATTGCAAGAGAGCGGGCCGCGTCCCTGATAGGGGCGAATCCCGAAGAGATAATTTTTACAAGCTGCGGCACTGAAAGCGATTCAACAGCCATATGGTCGGCTGTCAGGGCGAACCCGGAGAGAAAACACATAGTCACCACGCAGGTGGAGCACCCGGCTGTTTTGAATTTGTGCAAATTTCTCCAATCACAGGGATACAAAGTCACTTATCTGGCTGTTGATGGGGAAGGAAGGCTGAACCTGGACGAATTAAAAAACGCAGCAACCAAAGAAACGGCCGTGGTTTCAATCATGTGGGCCAATAATGAAACAGGAGTGGTTTTTCCGGTTGAAGAGGCGGCCCAGATAGCAAGGGCAAAAGGAGCGCTGTTTCATACAGACGCGGTCCAGGCAGCCGGGAAAATCCCGATAAACCTGAAGAATTCAAAAATAGACATGCTTTCTGTTTCAGGCCATAAACTGCACGCGCCCAAAGGAGTCGGACTGCTCTATGCGCGCAAAGGCCTGAAATTCGTGCCGTTTATGATGGGCGGCCACCAGGAAAAGGGAAGAAGAGCGGGCACTGAGAACGTGCCCTACATTGTGGGAATCGGGAAAGCCTGCGAGCTGGCGCTTAAAAACATGAAACACGAAAGCAGCAGGGTCAGGGCGCTGAGGGACAGCCTGGAAAAGAGAATTGTGGATTCAATTCCCAATACGAGAGTAAACGGCGGGAAAGCCGAAAGGATTCCCAACACCACCAACATAAGCTTTGAATACATTGAGGGAGAATCCATTCTGCTTCTTTTAAGCGAAAAGGGAATCTGCGCCTCATCCGGCTCCGCATGCACGTCCGGCTCCCTTGAGCCTTCCCACGTTTTGATGGCCATGCAGTCGCCGCATACTTTTGCGCACGGCTCAATAAGGTTTTCTATCAGCGTTTACAACACAGAAGAGGAAATTGATTTTGTCGCAAAACAAATGGCGGACATCGTGGCGCGTCTGAGAAAAATTTCGCCCTTCGGCGAAGGAAAACCTACTGAGCTTTCGCTAAATAATGGATACGCTGGCTGAGCCGATTTTTGAGCGAGACAAGAAGTGAGGAGCGAGCATATCGTTTGATATGTAAGCGACGAACGACGCAGTCGCAGCCGAAAAGCGGCCAGCCCTAAAGGGAGGCTCATATTTGACCGTCTGCTGCGTTGCTCCTTCGTAGACGCACTTTTCAAGTGCGCCTTCCTCGGAGCGCCTTGCATCTAATCCAAATCTGAGCCTCCAACGTGCCCATTATTTAGCGAAAGCTCAGTTTGTTCGGACAGGAATTAGAGACCCACCAGCACTAACCCGAATTCTGCAGTTAGAATTCGGGAATTATGAATTTTAAATGTTGAATTTTGAGAGACAGCCGCTTCGGCTACGAAGGCCGGGCAAGGCTTAGAAGGGCAGGTCGGAGGAGCGGGCAAACCACCTGACTGCCGATGAGCAAGATGCTATGCGCCGTCAGGCAGGCATGTCACAAGAAACGGCTGAAATTTTCAAAATAAACAAATTTGCTAAAATTGATATTTACAAAATAGCGGTAAACCGTCCCGCCATAGGCGGGATGCGATAAATGCCCCTGTAGCTCAGTTGGTTAGAGCATCCCGCTCATAACGGGAGGGTCGTAGGTTCAAGTCCTACCGGGGGCAATTTTTATTTCTTAACTGCTTTGTTTTCGGAATATCCGAAGGATTCCTTTAGGCTTCCGTCCGGATTGTAAATTTTAAGTTCCGTAAGTTCGTTATTGGCAAAAGTGAATTCCTTTTCAAGTTTTCCGTCTTTTGAATAAGATTTCACAATGCCGCCTTCCAGTTTCCCTTCTTTTGCAATCAGGTTGTGTTCTTTATCCAGGGTGATTTTTGCCGCATATTTGCCGTTCAGATAGAATTTAATCATTTCCCCGCGGGCAATTCTGTAGACCTTCGTGGTCATGGGCGGTTCCGGGGCATGGGATTCTTTTGCCGTCTTCTGTTCAACGACCGGCTGCCCGGGCTTCGGGGGCTCGGCCATTCTTCCCTCAAGGTAATAGGTTTCGGATTTAATATTGCCGGCCTCGTCAAAAGTTCTGAAATATCCGTGCGGCATGCCGTTTTTGAAATTCTGCTCAAACAGAAGCTTTCCCGTGTCGCTGAAGGTTTCAACCGTTCCGTTTAGTTTCCCTTCCAGATAATAGGCCTTGCTCTGCAAAATGCCGTTTGGAAAATAAACTTTTACAGGACCATGTTCTTTTAAGTTAAGGATTGTTTTTTCGGTTTTTATGTTTCCGTTTTCATAAAACTCAAAATAAGTCCCATCTGCTATTGTTCCTTCCAAAGACAGGAGATTTTTATCGTTGTCAAATGCCGCAGTAGCGATTAAAACCCCGTTTTTTAAATAGGTTTCATGGAAAGACCAGGTGCTTATCATCAGGGTTTTAAAAATATATTCCGGAGACGGGGCAGGCTTGTCCGCCGGTTCGGTTCCAGAAGAAACAGAGGAGGAATACGGCGCCGTTGACACCACTTCGGGAATGAAATCAGAAGCAGAAATAGAGTCCGGCTGGATTTTGTCTTTTTCTATGTTGAGAATGCCGTAATCGGTTCTGACCACAATGTGGTTGTCCATTTCCCCCTCAATGGTTCCTTCTATTGTCACGCCGTCTTTCAGGTGAATGGTTTTAGCAAACACATTACTATGGATTAGCAGGGCAGTAAAAATCAGGAAAATTAGTTTAAGCATAATGGAACCTCCATATATAAATTTTAGCAAAAACAGGGCTCCCACAGGTGGCTCAAAACCGCGCATCCCCGCAATTTGTTTGGGGGATACTTGACAAAAGGATAATACTGAGCTTTCACTAAATAATGGATACGTTGGAGGCTTTTCGGCTGCGATGGTTCGGCAAGCTCACCACCCTGAGCGAAGTCGAAGGGCTGCGTCACTCGTCGCTTACATAACCCAAGTTATGCGCGCTCCTCGTTTCTTGCCCCGCATCATGTGCGGGGTCGGCTCAGCCAAGTGTGCAATTATTTATACGTAGCTCAGTAGCTCCAAAAACCGGTTTTATTGAGCCGCGCCAATGAATTTTTGTAGTATTTGAGTTAGGGCGCGGTAGCCAAGTGGTAAGGCAGCAGTCTGCAAAACTGCTATGCGTCGGTTCAATTCCGACCCGCGCCTTTGTCGCATCCGCCCCTTATCTCCAAAAACCAAATTTTTCTATTGACAACTCCATTGGGAAATATTAATATGTAAGATACGTAGTATATAGGGAGAAACAGTATCAGGGAGGACAAGTAAATGCCAGCAACGAAAACAAACTCAAAGTTCATGACTCCTCTTACGCCGGACTCCACTCTTGCTGAAGTGGTGGGCAATAAATCAATGCCGAGAACCGAAATCGTAAAAAAACTCTGGGCATACATCAAGAGAAACGGCCTTCAGGACAAAAAAAACAAGAGGATGATAAATTCTGACGAAAAGCTTTCAAAGCTTTTTAGCGGAAAGAAACAGGTCAGCATGTTTGATCTTGCAAAACTGATTGCCAAACACGCGAAATAATCCTGCTTGAACTGAAAATATAACCCCGCTCTTGAAAAAGGGCGGGGTTTTTACTGAGCTTCGCAGAAATAATGGATACGTTGGAGGCTCAGATTTGGATTGGATGCAAGGCGCGACGAATGAGCATAGCGTTTGCTATGTGAATGAGGAGCAACGCAGCAGACGGCCAAATATGAGCCTCCCCTTTGGGGCTGGCCGCTTTTCGGCTGCAACTGCGTCGTTCGTCGCTTACATATCAAAAGATATGCTCGCTCCTCACTCCTTGTCTCGCTCAAAAATCGGCTCAGCCAGCGTATCCATTATTTCTGCGAAGCTCAGTATTTGCGTTTTTTTGCAAATATCAGGCACGCCCCGAGAATCAGCGCTTCTCCTGCCCAGAACAGTGGCCAGTTGAAAGACCATGGAACATAGGCTGAAAGGAGGCGGATGAATTCGGGGTCGTTTATAAGAGAGGGTATTCTGGGCAGGAAATTGTTTTTTAGAATAATGAGGCCGAAATCCCGTATAAACGAAAGGAATATTAAAAACGCGCCGCAAATCAAAAGAGCCCATTCCAGAGCCTCAAACCGGGCAATAATGCCCTTTTCTTCAAAATAGAGTATTTCTCCGGCAAGGCCGATCATGGTAAGGGAACATATGACAGGCGCAATCACCGGACCTGTCCAGACAATGGGAATAAGGAAAAGGATATCCCAGTCAAAGACAGAAACAGGCCAGTTCAGCGCTAATTTAAGGAATATATAATAAAAGATATCCCATATGCCGAAAACGAAAATAAAATACGCAAAACGAACAATAAGCCTCCTTGCCTGTATGCAGGCAATGGAAATAAGCATAATCAGGGTGGCGGCTTCCCTGAGTATTTCCGTTAAGAGAATGATGTCCGGTTTTATGGGAGCAAGGGGGAATTTGAATCCTTCGGGGTAAAACATCTGTCTTAAATACACAACAGCGGCCGCTTCCAGGAATCCCATTGCAATGCCAAAAACAGCGGGCCAGGCAAGTTTTTTGCACATACCCACATTTTACAAAGTTCCCGCGCAACGAGTCGTCCAGCCGGTGCCCTTTGGTCCTATTGACGGATAGGACCCAAAAACCTTGACTTTTGTCAAGACCGGGGCTACGCTATTATTGGAGGCAGTAGAAAATTATGAAACTGAAACTCTATGGCGCAGCGGCAGTCATGGCGGTTTTCTCTTTCGGAACAGCCGCTCTGCGGCCGCAGGTGTTGGAGGCTATGCCGACGACTGTCCTGGCTCTTAATGCCGGAGACATAATAAAGGTAAGCATTTACGGCGACGACGACAGAAAAGATTTTCATGAATATTTTAACAGCGGCAATCATCGGGACGTTCTTATGTCGGCATTTGCCACCTCAGTGGTGTCCATCTGGCACGAGAGTCAGCTTGAATTAAATTCAGCCGGGACAGCCTACTCTTTGAAAACAAAGACGCTGGAAGACAAATTTAATCTCAGGGAAGGCGAGAAATTCGGCGACCAGCCTGTTGGTTCCTTATGTTCAGGCAGCCTTGTGGCCGAAGACACGGTTATGACAGCCGGGCATTGTCTGAAACCGGACCGGCGCGGAATCCCCTGCGAGAAGATGAAAGTGGTGTTCGGTTTTGCAATCAAACAGAGAGGGGTTTATCCGAAGGAAATAGCAAAATCAGAGGTCTATTCCTGCAGTTCAGTAATTGCGCGGAAGGTTGACGATGCGGGCCCGGATTACGCTCTTATAAAGCTTGATAAACCGGTTGAGAGCCATCAGCCCATAGCAATCAACAGGGGGCAGAAGCTTGAAAAAGGGACTGAGCTTTTTGTGATAGGCCATCCCAGCGGCCTGCCTGTAAAAATATCCGGTAACGCCAGAATAAGAAAGGTTGAAAAAAACGGGTATTTTGTGACTGATCTGGACACATTCGTCGGGAATTCGGGCAGTCCTGTTTTTAACGCCAAAACCTTCCTTATAGAAGGCATTCTTGTAAGAGGCGCCACTGATTACGCGTATCCCAACGGCGACGAGCCGGAAGCAATTGACCCGAGAGGCCTTGAATGGATGTATGACCCGGGAAAAACCCATTCGGTAAAACAAGATGAAGGAAGGGGCGAGGATGCCACAAAGGTTTCAGAAGCAGAGTCCTTTATAAAGGAAACCGATGCGGAGAAAAAATTTAAAGAGGATTTGGGCAAGGCGCTTAAAGAAATAAACAGAAAATCAGCCGTTGATTCCATTCAAAGGACCAGAACGGCGCCCGCCATCTACCTTCCGGACACAAATCCCGGCAGGATTGAACCAGCCATATATTACCCGGATCCGGAAGAAATAGAAACCCCGGTTATCAAAATTTAATCTTTCCTTCTGTCAATCACGTAGCTGCTTCCGAAGGAGCCTTTAGCGTATTTTTTCAGCTCCGTGCCGATGTTGCTTACCTGCGCGAAGGAAATCAGCCGCCTGATGGTGTTGTGAACCACGCCTATTGATATAGAAAGAAAAGGGAATTTTTTGATGTTGCCCATCCTGTCGGTTGACATTATGTGGCCCCGCTCCCTGTCGTCTTTGTTGTAAAAGGACGGGGCTATTTCATTGAATCCGTTTATAATTCTTTTGCACAAATCTTCCGCTTTATCAAAACTCGTGATGACTATAAAATCGTCTCCGCCGATATGGCCGATAAAGTCGCCGGTTTTCTCGTTTTGTATGGTTAATTTCACGAGAAGGTTGGCCGTGGCTCTTATGATCCTGTCGCCGGCTTCAAATCCGTAAGAATCGTTGTACGCCTTAAAATTATTCAGGTCTATATAAAGAACCGCAAAGGAGACGTTTTTTGAAATCTCCCGCTCTATTCTTGCCTGTATTGAGGGGTTGCCCGGGAGCTTTGAAAGCGGGTTGGTGTCCAGAACCATCTTGTTCCTCTTTAAAATCATTTTTATTCTCGCTATCAGCTCGTCCGTGTCAACCGGTTTTGTAAGGTAATCGTCAATTCCCATGCTCAAGCCCCTGAGTTTTGATTTTTTTTCTCCGAAGGCAGTCACTATTATTATGGGTATGTGCGCGAAAAGAGGATTTTCCTTCATTTCTTCGGCCACTGCCAGCCCGTCTTTTAGGGGCATGTTGTAATCCAGAACAGCTATGTCCGGGTTAGTATCAAAAACCGCTTTCAGGGCCTCGGCTCCGTCATGGGCGACAACTACCTCAAAACCGGCTTCCTCAAGGGTTTCTTTCATCAGGTAAAGTAGTTCGGTCTGGTCGTCGGCAATCAGAACTTTCGGTTTCTGGATTGCAAGAGCTGCGGAGGGCTGGTCCGGGCCCGCTATTTCTTTTTCTATGATGTTTAAAAGCAGTTCTTTCGGAATTTCTTTTGATATTATTTCAGGCAGGCCTGTCATGGCTCCGCGCTCCTGGTAAGATTCCAGGCGGAGCGCGCTTAACACGATTATGGGTATTTTTGAGGTCTCTATCTCGTCCTGGAGCTCGTCCAGAACCTGGAAACCGTCTTTCCCCGGCATCATTAAATCCAGCAGAATCAAAGAGGGTTTTTCTTCCTTGATTTTCTGGAGTATTTTCTGCGCGTCGGTCACTATTACCGGCCTGTAATAATTGGATTCCAAAAACATTTTTATAAGGTCGCAGAATTCCAGGTCGTCGTCCGCAACTAGCACAGGAATCTGGAAATCTTTGCCTGCCGCGCCGGCTGTTTTTACCAGAAGTTCTTTCAGATGTTCAAAGTCAATGGGCTTGCTTAAATATCCCTTTACTTCCGGGGACGGGCCCGTGACCGCCGTAATCTTCTGAATACGGGACAATATCAGCATCTTCTGGTTTTCGGTGAACGGATTTTTCCGAATATCTTCAATAAGGTTCAGGGGGCTGAAAGAACGGATGAAGATGTTTAGAATCACCAGGTCGGGCTTCCAGTTCTGCACCGCTGAAACAGATGAGCGGTAATCGGACACGATATGAACGTTGTAACCGTGGTGTTCAAGAAATTTTTTCAGTTCCTGCGTCTCGTTTGATTCAACGTCAACAAGAAGAATTTTTTTT
>JACQWV010000011.1 GCA_016209085.1 Elusimicrobiota bacterium | reverse complement strand
AGCGTTTGTTGTCAACCCACGGCGGGGAATTTAAATCCCACGGATTAATATTATTTACAATAAGCCAGGTAGAACCAGCAATAACCCAACCTGAGCCATTCCACTTGGTTGTATCCGATATATTGGAAATCTGGGTTTTGAGAGGAGCCAGTATGCCAGCCGGAGAATCTGCAGCATTCCCGGCAAAAGAACCAACAGTTCTAACCTGGCTATAAAATGCGTCAGCGCCTGCCATTGGAGTTGAAATTGTGACAACCGGGTAATTGAAGTCTGAAGTCACTGATATTGCGGATGCTGTCTCCTGGTTTCCTGCCTGGTCTAAACCTGCTATTGAAAAATTATAAACCTGATTATGGGTTGAAATTGTGGGCAAACTCTGGCCAACCGGAGGATATGTCCAGGTGCTGTAAGCAACCCCTGTAATGTCAACTGAGAGGTTGGTTGGTGTTGGGGAACTCCAGGAGGTTCCATACCAGTACCACGTGTCAGTCCCATAAACGTAGGACACCCGCAGTTTCAATCCGTCTGTTTGAATGCCTGAAAGATTGGAATTGCTTGTGCCTGAAATGGCGCTCAAGCCCGCTCCTGAAATGTAACCGCCGGCGCTTGGCGTGGATACGAGTGAAGTAGGAGGAGTACTATCAACTATAACAGTATACGTTTTCCATGCACTCTCATTCCCGCCGTTTGCAGTTGCGAAAGGCTCTGCTTTGTCAAATGCTCTGGCTCGCAAAGTATATTTTTTGTCTGAAATCCAGTTTCCTTCGTTAAATGAATAGTTCCAGGGGGCTGTTCCGTTTACGGTCTTCCATGCCTCGTCAAAAGTCACTGTCCAGGAACTGAAAACTGAGCCTGTCCAGTAATAAGTGGCATTGTCCTGGAGATAACTCAGATGCACCTGAACCTTATTCATCTGTTCAGTTGCTCCCGGCAGCAATGCGTCTGAACTTGTTCCGTTTATTGCATCTACTCCTGCCAGGCCTGACGGCTTGTATTTGCCATTGTCAATTGGCTGGGTTATGTCAACCTGCGGAGGAGTTTTGTCCACCACGAACGTAATGGATGATACGTTGTCAGTGAATCCGGCCTGGACATTGCCTGCTTTGTCTATTGCCCTTGTAGCAGATGAAGTATATGTCCATGTGCCTGAAACAACATAAAAGTCTGAAACAATATTAAATGAAGATGAATATGTCGCAAAAGCAGAACCATCCCAGTACGTAGTCCCTAAAATATCGTAAATCTGGATCTCAACCTGTTTGAGGTCGGACATGTAATTCGGAATATTTGAACCATCAGGATCAGATGCTGTTCCTGATATGGTTGACATGGTTCTTACCATCTGCATGTAGCGCGGGTAAGAAATGCCTGAATTGGGCAGGGAAGTGTCAAAAACCACCGTATATGAACTGGAATTTTCATTTCCAGCCTTATCTTTGGGCTTTGCAAATATCTCGTAGCTTTTCCCGTCTTTTAAACCTGAATTGACAAGCGTGGTTGTTGACCAGTTCAGGGTTCCGTCAGCCAGAAACTTGCTGCCTGCCCCGTAAGCAGTAAACGAAGAGCCGTTCCAGTATGTTCCGTCCTGTAGGTCTTTTATTTCAACTGCCACTTCCTTCATGCCTTCCTTGTAAAGGTCTGGCAGTTCGGTTCTCCCCGGGTCTAAAGCAGTTCCTGAAATTGTAGGCATTGAGTTTATGTAAGTTTTATTGGGAGAAGCAATTCCTGCCAGAGGCAGGGTATTGTCAGCTATAAAGGTTCTTACAACCGGAGAACCGGATTGATTTGCGGGGTTCCAGCCTATGGCAGGGTATTGTCAGCTATAAAGGTTCTTACAACCGGAGAACCGGATTGATTTGCGGGGTTCCAGCCTATTACTGTAATAGAATAAGACGCATTGTCCACAGCATAAGTCAATGAAGGCGCGGATATTCCAAGCGACCATGTAGCGCCTGACTTACTAACAAAGACATAAGTGTCTGTATTGACCCAGTAAGTATTTGGCTCATACCACCAGCTGGTAGGCTCTTTGAGCCGTTTTATGTGTACTTCAACACTGTTAGCAACTCTTAAGTTTGTGCCACCGCCTTCTATTGAGCCAAGACCTAAATTTCTATAATTACCCCAATCATTTGCAGGTTTTGTAATGGTAGGGACAGCAGCAGGAGTAGTGAAAGTGAAAGCTATGTCTGGCGAACCTGATCCTGGAGCAGCTGCCATGTTTCCGGCTTTGTCTATTGCTCTGGCCTGAACATCGTAATCAGCATCATTGATCCATGATACAAGAGAAGTATCCCATATCCATTCTGCAGGCTGTCCTGTTGGATTTGAACACGTGCCGGTCGTAATCCATATCCTGTCGTCAGGATATGCTCCGCCGGGACAGGTTGTAAAAGCAGTTCCGTTGTAACAGGCCAGACCCGTTGTCTTTCTCAAAGCAATTGCAACGACTGCACTTGTACGCAACTCGCCGGGCGAATTATCCTGGGCAGTGCCTTTAATTTGATTAACAGATTCTACTATACTTCCACCTTCTGGAAAAGAAGCTTTTGAAGTTGGCGGAGTTGTGTCTCCTGTAAAGAAGTTCGTGGTGTACTCTGTCTGTATATTGCCTGCTATGTCCTTTACCCTGCTCATTGCGTAATAAGTGGTTCCGTCAGCTATCGCCCAGGAAGGCAGGCTGTAACTCCATGTCCCTGAAGAAGCTCCAGTATAGGTTCCGCTTGACCAGATTCTGGTTCCTGAATTAAAATTGGTTCCGTCCCACCATTTTCCGTCAGACAATCTCTGCAAAGCTGTTTCAACCGCATTTGCCGCAGAAGTGCTGATTCCTGATTCAAAATTTCTCGGAGCTGACCAGCCCTGTATGTTTTCAACGCTGTCGTCGGCTGTTCCGTCTATTGCGACAGCCGAGCCTATGAAAGCGTTGTTAGCCGGGAAACTTACTTTTGAAGTCGGGGTAGTCATGTCAACCAGGAAAGTGAAAGTTGAAAAATAAGCCGCATTGTTGTTGTTCAAAGCATTGTCCCTTGCATGGGTGTAAATATTGTACTGGTACCCGTCTTCCTGGGAGGCCAGGCCTATGGGCCTGTCCCACGCAATTGTGCCGTTTGCCGCATAATAATCGCCCTGGTTTGCCGACCAGTCTGAATTGAAAAAGTTCCAGTAAAGATTATCGGACCGTTTATATCTCACCCATAAATCTTTCAACCCGCTCGGCTCTCCTCCTGCTGTTGGGTCAAAAGCAGTTCCTTTCAGCAAGCCCGTTGAATACGCCGTGGCGTAAGATTCAGGCACGGTAACTTGCGTAACCGGTATGGCGTTGTCAAAAGTAAAATAGTACGCGTCAGAGTCGTCTGCTTCCTTGTTATTGTCTATCTGGCTGTTTGTGGGCGTGTCCTCCCAGTTGCCTGCTTTGTCTATTCCTCTTGCCCATACCGAGATTTTGGAATTATTCACGGGGCTGAGCGAGGGCAGGGAAATTGACCACTGGCCGTTATTGTAAGTCGGAGTTGACCAGTACGCGTATTTGTCGCCTGAAACGTCCCAGTCAGCCGAACTGTTGAGATACGTGCCTTTCCAGACAGCGTTGTAAGTGCCCCTTGCCTTTACAAGAATATGAACTTTTGTAATGACTCCTGTGTCTGTAACCACTCCATAAAGCATTGGCGCTGAATTTTTATAAGAAATGCCAACCGGCTCCGTTGTTATTGCAATTGGTTTTTGATTGTCAAACTGGACTATTTTTCCGGCGCCTAACGGTATGTCGGAATTCTGCGGCTCTCCTGAAATAGGTCCGAATTCTTTATTTAAAGCCAAATCATACGCATAAGTCACAAACCAATAATCTTTTCTTGGAACCGTAGTCCCTAAATTAGATATGGCTGTTTGAAGATCAGTAGAGAGATTGTATGTCCATGTAACAGTAGAAAAGC
>JACQWV010000014.1 GCA_016209085.1 Elusimicrobiota bacterium | reverse complement strand
GTCGGTTCAGTTCCAACAGTAAATGTGTCTCCTAGTCCCACCGAATAGAAAAACCTTAAAGGACTGGCACCCTTGTGAAGTTCCTTTATTGAGTGTTGCATAAGTGTCCCACCGAATAGAAAAACCTTAAAGGACTGGCACTTCATATTTTGATATTTCTATTCGATATCCATAGGGTGTCCCACCGAATAGAAAAACCTTAAAGGACTGGCACGGTTAAAGAAAGCGTTTCGCCGCAGGCATTATCATCTGTCCCACCGAATAGAAAAACCTTAAAGGACTGGCACACAAAAATCCCGACTGAATTTTTGTATAATAATTACACCGAATAGAAAAACCTTAAAGGACTGGCACATCTCTTATGTACCAAAAACACTGGGATTTTAAAAAGCTTCCGTTTGAAAACACTCCTGACACTGATTTTTTCTTTCAATCTGAAAGACACGCTGAAACGCTCTCAAGACTGGCTTACATAGTGGGCGAGAAGAAATCCTGCGGGGTTCTGACAGGGGTTTACGGAACGGGAAAGACTTTGATGCTGAAGGCTCTTGAGAGGGATTTTAAAAAGAAAGGCTTTGTTTTTTCTCTCGTCGTCAATCCCCGTCTTGACGACGTCGGGATTCTGAAGATGATATTGCACGATTTCACCGGCTACGGAGTTCCCAAAGAAAAGGAAGACGTGCTTATGGC
This sequence comes from Elusimicrobiota bacterium, assembly GCA_016209085.1. GTDB lineage: Bacteria > Elusimicrobiota > Elusimicrobia > Elusimicrobiales > UBA9959 > JACQWV01. The sequence goes on along the minus strand of JACQWV010000014.1, from coordinate 26,001 downwards.
CCTTGAAAAATTCATCAGGGAAACTCACCAGGACGGGAAACACAACGTAATAATGATTGACGAGGCCCACTCCGTGGATAACAGCGCGGTTTTTGAGGAGCTGAGGCTTCTGATGAATTTTCAGACTGAAACGCGCTTCCTTCTTACGCTGATTATATCGGGTCAGCCGGAGCTTCTGGAAAAAATCTCGTCCAACAAGCAATTCGGCCAGAGAATAGTTTTAAACTGCGAACTTCTGCCGCTTGATTTCAAAGAAACAAAAGATTACATCGCTCACCGGCTTAAAACGGCAGGCTGCCAGGAGCAGGTTTTTACCGAGGAAGCGCTGGATCTTATTTATCAGAGGTCGGCCGGCATTCCGAGATGGATCAACAATATTTCCAATATGAGTCTTCTGGCAGGGTACTCAAAGGATGAAAAAACCGTTGACGCGGATTTGGTCCAGGAAGCGATTGAAAGCATAAAATAGGTGATAAGATTATAAGTTTATAAGGTGATAAGTGAAGAGGGTGGGAAGGTGAAATATGAAAATACTGGGTATAGGAGCTCATCCAGATGATATTGAATTCGGATGCGGGGGAACTTTTTACAAGCTGGTAAGGAGCGGGCATACTCTGAATATGCTTGTTATGAGCAGGGGAGATGCGGGAGGCAGTCCCGGAATCCGGCAGAAGGAGCAGGAGAAATCAGCCCGGTTCTTAAACGCCCGGCTGTACTGGGGGGATTTCAAAGACACTGACATCGCTTTAAGCAGAGACCTGATTCAGGCGGTTGAAAACAAAATAAAATTAATCAAACCGGACATCATTTTCGCGTGTTATCATGACGACACTCATCAGGACCACAGAAACGTTTCAGACGCGGTCGTGACGGCCGCAAGGTACCTAAGAAATCTGATTTTTTACGAGGTGCCCACCACCCTTAATTTTGTGCCGGATTTATTCGTGGATATAGGAGGACTGATAAACAAAAAAGTGCACATGCTTAAATGCCACTCTTCCCAGGTCTACAAAACCCGCGTGCAGAATCTTTCCATAATTGAAAGCGCAAAAAGCGCCGCTATTTTCAGAGGCTATCAGGACAGGGTGAAATACGCCGAAGCATTCGTTCCGCAGAGACTTTCTCTGGATTTTATACTGAAATTAAAATAGATGGCAATAAATCGTCTTTTCTTTTTCATAAGCTTTATTTTGCTGGTGGGTATTTTTCCCAAAGGCGGGTTTTCAGCCTGGACATGGACGGAAGGCGTCAGATGGCTTTATCTTTTTTTAATATCGTTTTTTGCGGCAGGCATCTTCATCAAGCCGTCGTTAAAACTCTCATGGAGGATGGGAGCGATTGACTTTCCCAACCATAGAAAGGTCCACACCGAGCCCAAACCCAGAATAGGCGGGGTGGCGGTATATCTTGCGTTTATGTTCGCTCTTTTGAGAAATTATCAGTTTTCAAAAGAGATACTCGGCATTATGGCGGGCGGGACCGTGATTTTTCTGCTTGGTTTTTTTGACGACGTCAAAGGACTTCAGGCCCGGACAAGGCTCTTGTGGCAGTTGACGGCATCCGTAATAGTCGTATTCTGCGGTCTTTATCTCAGTTTCCCGCTGAAACTTCCCTTCGGCAAACTGATTTCTTATGCGATTTCAATTCTCTGGCTGGTGGGCATTCTTAACGCTTTTAATTTCATGGACGGCATAGACGGCCTTGCCTCAAGCATGGCGGCTGTGTGCGCTTTGCTTTTTCTGGGCATAAGCTGGAATTCCAGCCAGCATCAGGTTGCGTTCATCTCGGCAAGCCTTGCAGGCGCGTGTTCGGGATTCCTGCTTGTCAACTGGCACCCGTCAAAAGCGTTTCTCGGAGACTGCGGCTCTACTTTCATAGGTTTCATTCTCGGCTGTCTTGCAATGTACGGCAGCTGGGCGACCGGCAATTCCGCAGTCGCCCTGAGTACGCCCGTTCTGGTGCTCGGCATCCCGATTTTTGACATAATCTACACCACTGTTTCAAGAATCAAAAACGGAAACGTCAGAAACGTAAAACAGTGGCTTGAATATACGGGCAGGGACCATTTTCATCACAGGCTCATGAAACTTGGAATGGGGGTAAGGGAAGCTGTCGGATTTATCATTATGTTGAACGTTTGCCTGGGACTGGCCGCCTGGACAATGAGGCATACTGTTTCAACCATAGGCGCTTTATTTCTGTTATTTCAAAGTATAATAATATTCATAATAGTGGTAATATTGATGCTTTTAGGAAGAGAGGAACGGCAGTAACCAGTGGTAAAGCAGGAAGCAAGCATATCCAGTAACCAGTGAAACGAACTACAAACAACGAACTACGAATCACAGAAAATATAGGAAGATATGCGTGGAACAATTATAACTAAAACAAGCGTGAAAGATTTTAACGGGGCGTTGTTTCAGCCGTTTGTCATTTCCAGGGGCAGTTCAACCAGCCTTGCAAACCTGCTTCTGACCGTAAAACTGGCTGACGGAACCTGCGGATACGGGGAGGCGGCTGCGGCTTCTTATGCCGGAGAGACAAGAGAGAAAACAAGCCGCAACCTTGAAAAAACAGCTCAGTGGCTTGAGGGCAAAGACGTTGCTGATTATACAGGTCTTTTTTTTGAGCTGGAGCAGAGGCTTGAGACTAACAGGTCGGCTCTGGCCTGCGTTGAAATCGCTTTGCTGGACGCTCTCGGCAAAACGCTCGGCATCCCATTCTGGAAATTCTTCGGCAGAAAACTCAGTCCCATAAAAACCGACATCACCGTGGTTATCGGAACCGCCGCCCAGGCCGAAGAATTTACTTTGCGGATGCTGAAAAAAGGCCTGAATGCCTTTAAAATCAAGATAGGCGTTGATTATGACGAAGATTTTAAAAGAATAACGATTGTCAAAAAAGCGGCTCCCAAAAGCAGAATTTATCTGGATGCAAACTGCGCTTATGACGCGGATACCGGCCTTAAATTTTTTAAAAAAATTTTTTCAGCCGGGATAATTCCGCAGGTCATAGAACAGCCTGTTGAAAAAGAGGATTATGACGGTTTGAAATTCCTGACAAAAAAACTTTCCGTTCCCGTATGCGCGGATGAAAGCGCTTACTCGGTTGACGATGCGGTAAAAATACTGAAAAACGGATATGCCAGCGCCATAAACATAAAACTGATGAAATTGGGGATTTTAAGGGCAAGGGAAATATATTTTCTGGCAAAATCAAAAAACGTGAAACTGATGATGGGGGAAATGCTGGAAAGCGAAATATCTTCTCTTGCGGCCGCGCACTTTGCCGGGGGGCTTGGAGATTTTGATTTCATTGACCTTGATACCCCTCTTTTTATCAAAGATAGGCTTACAAAGGGCTGGAACGGCCTGTGTTTAGACGGAACCTATAACCTCTCTGCGATAAAACAGGGGCTTGGAGTCAGCCCCGCCTCCGCTAAAGCTACGGCGAGCTATCCCGCCTGAAAAACTCGCGCTCCATAAAGTGCCTGCCTATAATTAAATAGTATAATTTATAATATTTTATAGGATCTTAAGATGCAGTTACTGGTTTGGCGCCGTTTGCGTCATGGCGCTTTAGCGCCAACTGGCCACTGGATATTCTTGCTTCTTGCTTTGCCACTGATTACTGGATACGGCTTTTAACGGAGGTTTTGTATGGGAAAATTTGTTGAATGCGTTCCTAATTTCAGCGAAGGAAAGGATGCCGCAAAAATTGAAGCCATAGTAAACGCTGCCGCCCTGATCCCGGGCGTAGTGATCCTTGACGTTGAAAAAGACCCGGACCATAACAGAACCGTATTATCCTTCATCGCTCCGCTTGAGACGGCTGTTGACGCGGCTTTCGCAGCAGCGAAAAAGGCGGCGGAATTAATAGACCTCAATCATCATAAAGGGGAGCATCCGAGAATGGGAGCAATGGACGTCGTGCCGTTTATCCCGATTCTGGACACGCCTGCGGAGGAATGCGTAAAACTTGCGGGAACTCTGGCGGAAAAAATCGGCAGGGAACTCAATATACCCGTCTACCTGTATGACCTTGCCGCCAGAAGAGAAGACAGAAGGGATTTGGCAAAAGTCAGAAAAGGCCAGTTTGAGGGATTGAAAGAGGAAATAGGCAAGAACCCGGACAGGGTTCCTGATTTCGGGCCGGACAAAATACATCCTACCGCAGGAGCCGTTGCAATAGGAGCGAGAAAACAGATAATCAATTTTAACGTTAATTTAAACGCTATTGACATGGATTTTTCCAAAAATCTCGCGAAAAAAATAAGGACCTCCGGCGGGGGGCTTCCGAATTTAAGAGCCAAGGAAATATTTCTTGAAAGCAAAAAACAAGTTCAGATTTCCACGGTTTTAACCGACTACAAAACTACTTCAATAAAAAGAGTCATGGACGAAATTGAGAAAGAAATAAAGCCGCGGGGCATTGAAGTGACGGATACCGAGCTTATAGGACTTACCACGCAGGAGTCTCTTATAAACTACGCAACGGAATCTATTAAAGTTTCAAATTTTAATCCGGAGACCCAGATTCTTGAGAACAGATTTCTGAAGCTGACGAGCATGTGGCAGTTCGGCGTGAACATGATCATAGAGGCTCTTTCAAACACCGACCCCACTCCGGGCGGAGGCAGCGCGGCCGGGATAGCCGGGGCCATGGGATGCGCCCTGGGCCAGATGGCTATCGGCATTTCCGTCAGGAGCAAAAAACTTGAAGAATCAAAACGGCAGGTTTTCTATCAGATCAATGCAGGCGTTTCAGGGCTTAAACAGCGGCTTCAGAACCTCATTAATGAAGACTGCAAAGCTTTTGATAAATTTATGGAAGTAAGAAAACTTCCCAAAGAAAGCCCTGAAAGAAAGTCTGAGATGCAGAAAGCGCTCAAACAAGCCGCCGAAGTCCCCCTGCTGACGGCCCGGACTGCCGCAGCGGCGATTGTAGAGCTGAATAAATGCGGCGGAATTTCTCCGTCCGTGATTTCAGACTATAAAAGCGCAAAATACCTTCTTGAGACCGCGATAAAATGCGCGGCTGAAAACGTGTTTATCAACATAGAAATGATAGAAGACAAAGAGTTCTGTGAAAAAATGACTTAATCACTTAATTACTTAATCACTTAATTACTTAATCACTGAACAGAGGAGTTGTTATGCCGAGCATGGACACAATAACCAGGAACCTGATGCTGGACAGTCTGAAAGACTATGCCAGAAAACATCTGCCTTATGATTTTATCAGGGAATTAGACAGGAAAAACGAATTTCCGGCCGGTGTTTTGAAACAGATGTACGACCACAGGATTCTCGGGGTTCATCTCCTGATGATTCCGGTGGAATACGGCGGAATAGGGGGAGGCACCTACGACATTTACAGAATTTGCGAAATGCTTGCAAGAATAGACCTTGGAATCGCCACTTCGGTGTTCGCCACCTTTCTCGGGAGCGACCCGATAAGGGTAGCTGGAACCGCAGAACAACAGAAAAAGTGGATGTCAAAAATAGCAAAAGAAAATCTCTTTGTCGCTTATGCGGCAACCGAGCCTGACGCAGGCAGCGACCTTGTGAATCTGAGAACGCTCGCCGAGCACGTTCTGAAAAACGGGAAGTTAGCAGGTTATAGAATTACGGGGAACAAGCAGTGGATATCCAACGGGGGAGTAGCGGACGTTTATACGGTGCTTGCTCTCGCTCCGGGCGGGCCTTCATGGTTTATCGTTGAAAAGGAGATGGAGGGTTTCTCGGCAAACAAGCATGAAGACAAGCACGGCATAAGACTCAGCAACACGGCCGGACTTGCGCTTGACAACGTCTACGTTCCGAAAGAAAATTTAATAGGCGAAACGGAAGGCCAGGGACTTCTTCAGGCGCAGTCCGTGTTCGGATACACCAGGCTTATGGTTGCGGCATTCGGGCTGGGAGCCGGATGGGAGGCGCTTGAAACAGCCGTGAGATACAGCCAGCAGAGAATCCAGGCAGGCGGGCCTCTTTCCGAAAAACAGGGCTACACGCACAAACTCATAGTTCCCAATGCGGTGCGGCTTGAGGCTTCAAGGGCTTACATTGAGGAAATTGCAAACCGGCTTGACAAAGATTCTCACGGCCTCCAGACAGAAGGCGCGATTGCAAAATATTATGCCACTGAAGCAGGGAACAGAACGGCCGAGGACGCAATACAGGCTCTCGGAGGTTACGGCTATACAAGAGATTTCCCGGTTGAGAAAATCAAAAGAGACGTCAAAATCACCTGCATTTACGAAGGAACCAACGAGATAATGGAAATGACCATTTACAGGGGCAGGTGGCAGGAGCATCTTAAGACAAGAGGCAGGTATTATGCGGACGTTGCGGATTCAATGGATAAACTCAATCCCGATGCCGGCGCTGATTCAGCCGGCCTTGCCATGAATGCTCTCGGAGCAATTATGGAAGAGTGCAGATTGCAAAAATTAACCAGGCACCAGCACGTAACTTTCAAACTCGGAAAACTCATAGCTTCGGCCGAAGTGGCGGCGGCGTTTGCAAGAGCCACGGCACAGCAGGCTTACAGCGAATCCGTCAAGTTTGACAGCCGGACCTGGCAGGCCATGTCAAGAATCTGCGCGAGAGGAGCGGCTCTTCAGACAGCTGTTGAAGGGCTGGCTCTGGTCGCCGGAGCTGGAGAAAACCCGCAGGGATTGAAAGAGAAACTGAATCTGGAACTCATACAGGAGAAACAGCAGGGTCTTGTATTAGATATGGATTTCGTGGCGGACAAGTTAAAACAGACGTTCAAAGCAAAATAAAAAAAACAGTGACAAGTGGCAAGTGGATAGTGATTGGTTTATCTTTCATTTCCTGCTAACCACTCGCCACTAACCACTATTCACTGCAGTTAATGGAGATTTTTATGCACATAGCAGTTTGCGTCAAACAGGTTCCTGATACTACCGAAGTCAAAATAAACATGGAAACAGGCACTCTGATAAGAACCGGCGTGCCGAGCATAATAAACCCGTACGACCATTTCGCTCTTCAAACCGCAATCGGCCTGAAAAAACAGCATGGCGGAGAAGTGACTGTCATTTCAATGGGGCCGCCCCAGGCGAGAAGCGTGATACAGCTGGGACTTGCCCTCGGAGCCGACACAGGAATACTCCTGACCGACATGGCGTTTGCCGGCTCAGACACATGGGCCACTTCATACGCTCTTTCAAAAGCCGTAAAAAAAACAGGACGCGTGGACCTTGTCTTGTGCGGAATGCAGGCCATTGACGGAGATACGGCGCAGACAGGCCCCGGAATAGCCCATCAGCTCGGAATCCCGCAGATAACTTTCGCGGAGAACGTTGAGATTGAAGGCAAGAAAATCAAAGCAAAACGTCTGACAGATTCCGGATATGAGTTTGTGGAAACCCAGTCTCCCGCGCTTGCAACCATGATTCTGCCCAAAGATTATGTCTGCTCGTATCCTTCTTTTGTGGACATTTTTGAATCCCTCAAAAAAACTTATCACCAGTGGACCGCCGAAGACATAGGGGCGGACACGGCTTTCATAGGATTGAAGGGCTCGCCTACCCATGTTAACAGGATTTATCCTCCGCCCCAGAGGGAAAAGGCGGTCATGGTTTCCGGCAGCGCAAACGAGCTTGTTGAAAAACTCATTGACATTTTAAAGAAGGAAGATTTTCTTAAAGGAGTTCTGAACCATGATTAACGTGTCAAAAAAATGCATAGGCTGTGAAAAATGCGTTCCGATCTGCCCTTTCGCCGCAATACAGATGATAGACAAAAAGGCGGTTATAAACGAGGCATGCACTTTGTGCGGAGCCTGCGTGCAGGTCTGTCCGGTTGACGCCATAGAAATAACCAGGGAAGAGACGGCAATAAAGGACTTTTCCTCATACAGAGGCGTGTGGGTCTTTACGGAGTTAGAGGACTTTCATGAAAAAAACAAACCATCAAAGAAACTGAGGCGGGTGGCTTTTGAGCTTTTGTCAGAGGGAAGAAAACTCGCGGATGAACTGAACGAAGAGTTGTGCGCCGTGGTCCTGACGGATAAAAACCATGCTTTTGAAAAGGAACTTGGCGCTTACGGCGCGGACAAGATGTATCTTGTTGAAAATCCCGAACTGGCGGACTATGACACCGACGTTTTTTCCACCATTCTGATTTCTCTCATAAACAGGCATAAGCCGAGCATAGCGCTTTATCCCGCTACCATAATGGGAAGAGACCTTGCTCCGAGAGTGGCCGCGTCTTTATACGTGGGGCTCACGGCAGACTGCACGGGTCTTTCAATAAAAGACGGGCTGCTTTTGCAGTCCAGGCCCGCTTTCGGCGGAAACATCATGGCGGACATTTTGAGTCCCAATTCCAGGCCCCAGATGGCCACTGTAAGACCCAATGTGATGAAACTCATAGAACCCGTTCCGGGCAAACAGGCAGTTGTCGTAAAAGAGGAAATCAAAATAGACAAGAACCTCAGGAGAGTGAAGGTCCTTGAAAGAAAAATCACCCATGATAAAGCGGGCGCAAGGATAGAGGACGCAAAAATAATAGTCTCGGGCGGAAGAGGCATGAAGACCAGGGATAAATACAAATATCTTGAGGAACTATGCAGGATTCTCGGCGCATCTTTAGGAGCGTCAAGAGCGGCCGTTGACATGGGCTTCAATGAAAAGTCTCATCAGGTGGGGCAGAGCGGCACGACCGTGTCTCCCAAACTGTATCTTGCATGCGGAATATCCGGAGCTGTTCAGCATATAGTGGGAATGAGGTCATCCGACGTGATAGTTTCCATCAACAAGGACCCGAACGCGCCCATTTTCAACGTTTCAAAATACGGCATAGTCGGGGACGTTCATGAGATTATTCCCAAATTAACCCAAGCACTGAAAAACAGGCTAAAGGCATAAGGCTGATGGCAGATGACTCTTTTTAACCGGCTTCTTCTTATAATATTCGGAATAGGGCTGATACCTATAATACCGACAAGCGTCTTTCTGTTCTATTACCAGTCGGTCGCAAAATCCAACATACTGTCCCTTCATGAAAATCTTTCCGTAATGGCTTCAAAACTCATCGCCCAGAATTTTGAAGATTTAGATAAGAGGCTTGCGGTTTTCGCGGAGATGGACAGGAAATCCGTATCCGTAAAGGAGCAGAAAGATTTGATAAAAAAAGCCGTGGCAAACAATCAGGATTTCCTATTGACGGTTCTTCTTAACGAGCACGGAGTTGAGGAGTTTAAAGAAGGCATAAACGAGCTTAAAAGAAGATTCGGCGAGATAAACCTTTCTAATAATCCGTGTTTCGTTTCCGCCTCAAGAGCCAGAAAGAGCGTGGTTTGCGGGTTTGAGTTCATATACAATCTGCCGGTAGGAACCGTGATTTACCCTTTTAACAATAACGACTACGGCCTTTTTCTGTCCGTGGATTTCAGGCATTTATTCGCGCGGCTTAGTTCCCAGCGGATAGGAGCTTCCGGCGGCATATTTCTTGCCGATTCAGGAGGAAGAATCCTGGACCTAAATGGCCGCGCTCCGAACATAAATTCGGAGCTGTTGAAAGAATCCTTCGTAAGCGGCAGAAAAAGTTTTGGTTACATGCCGGCTGAAACGGCCGTTTACATCGGCGCTTTTGAGAGACTGGGCAATTCGGATTTTTTCTCGGTGGCTTTGCAGAAAAGGGACGAGGCCTTTCACGGAATCAATCTCATAACTTCGCTGATAATTTTCTTCATGCTTGCCGTTGCAACCGTGTTTTATTTTTCCGCTCTTGTTCTCAGCCGCAAGCTTATAAGCCCGATCCAGGAACTAATGGAAGGGGCTGAAAGAGTGGCGGCGCGGAATTTCAGGACGCAGGTGAAAGAAGACACGGGCATAAAAGAATTCGCTTCTCTGCTTAAATCCTTCAACGTCATGATGAAAGAAATAGACAGGTATCACGGCATACAGATTGAAAAGATCCTTGAGGAAAAACAAAAAACGGATTTATTGATGAGCCGCATGCAGGACGCTCTCATTCTGTGCGATCTCAGCGGGTATCCGCTCTATACAAGCGAAACCGCAAAAAAAATTCTCCGCATCCGCAGACGCCCGGAAGATTCTTATGCCGGCGGCAGGGAAGAAGAGAGGAAAAAAATATCGGAAATAGTAAAGCTGAAAGCTTATTCAAAGGACGGGACCGTTGAATTTGAATCCGACGGGAAAAAAAAGCATTACAGGGTCAGCGTGGATATTTTGTCGGGCGGGCAGACCCCTCTTGCGCAAGGCATGTCATCAAAAAGCACGGCTATTCGCCGTATTGATGACATAGCTTCGGAGGGGCAGGCAAAACCGGTTGTTTTCGTGATAATGAAAGACATAACCCTGGAAACCGAGGTCCAGAAAATAAAAGAGGATTTTTTCAACGCAGTCGCGCACGATCTCAGGGTGCCGCTTCTCACCATGCAGGGTTATATAAAACTCCTTGAAAACAGCCCTTTGGGCGAGAAGAATTCAAATTATGTGGGGAACATAAAAAATTCAAGCGCCAGGCTTTTTTCCATGATACGGAACATTCTTGATATATCAAGAATGGACGCAGGCAGCTTCAAGTTGAAGATTTCCGACATTGACCCTGAAAAGTTTCTGGAAAAAATATTCAAAAATTTTGAAGTAATCTGTTCGGGAAAACAAATAGATATCAGTCTCAAGTTCCATAGGCAATTCGAAGAAAACATAAATTTCTCTTCCACTGGCGGGGAACAGAAAATCAGGGGCGACGAAGGCCTTCTTGAGCGGGTGATGGAAAACCTGCTTTCCAACGCGGTAAGATTCACGCCTCAGGGAGGCAGGATAACCGTTGAGTATGCCCTGGCGTCCGATCGCGCGCTGGTTTCGGTTTCGGATACAGGCCCCGGAATCCCCCATGACCGGATTAACTCCCTGTTTGAAAAGCACAAGCAGGTCGTCGGCATAGCCTCCGACACCTGTGGCACGGGGACAGAGCCCCCTGCACTTGATGAGCCAGAGGCTCGTTGTTCCGGCCGCAGTGCGGCTGTTCCGCTTGAAGAAAAAGATAACGGCGATGAAAACAGGGGTTTCGGGCTCGGCCTTGCGATTTCAAAAAGAATAGTTCAGATGCACGGCGGAGCCATACGGGCGGAGTCAGAGCAGGGAAAAGGAAGCAAATTTATCGTAGAACTGCCTTTTGATTTTGTAAAATAGCGAAATAGCAAGAATCCTGTTGAAAAAGGAGAAAAAATGAAAAAAGCAGGCAAGATTCTGCATATTATAGAAACGCTTTTGACTCTCGGCATTCTTTGGGGAATTCTCACGTACGCGGTTACCGGCGCGGGATGGCTTTCCGGTTTTGAAAACAGATGGCTTGACCGTCATTTCCTGAAACACGCGGTAAAACAAGGCGACAGCAGGATAAGCATAGCGGCTATTGATGAAAAGACGATAAAAGAATTAGGCTGGCCGTTCAGCAGGGGCAATTACGGCCTTCTTATAGAAAAATTGAATAAACTCGGCGCTAAAATCATAGGCATAGACGTGTTGTTTTTTGAGCCGTATAAAAATGACGCTTCAGGCGACAATAAGCTGATAGAGGCGGTTAAAAAAGCGGGAAATGTCGTTAATCTTGTGGCTTTTGAGCCTGATAATAAAGACTGGTACCTTCTTAAAATTCCTTTTTCAAACAGGCTGAGGGATTCAAGTTTGTATGTGGGATATGCGAACAACGACATGACATTGGACAGCGACGGGCACATCAGAAAAGTCCTGCATTTTCATAATCACTTCAAATACTCGGAAAAACAAAAGGGAATAATTACCGGAGAATATGAAAAATTTGAATATATAGACAACAAACTGGGCGGGAAAGAATGTCAGAAAAACGCCTGCGATGAAATGCAGGTAATGTCTTTTGCGGCTGCTCTTTACGCGGGTTATACCGGGAAGCACATAACCGAAATTTATTCCGGACAGCGGGAGTGGAGCCCCAAATGGCTGAATTTCAGAAAACCCCTTGAGCATGGCGGTTCTTATGATTATATTTCTGTTCTTGACATAATAAAAGGCAAGTTGACTTCAGAGCAAAAAGAAAAAATCAAAGGCGGCATAATTCTGGCAGGCTCGGTTGCGCTTGGGACCTTTGACCATTATCCTTCGCCTTTTTCCAAAGCTACTCCGGGCGTTGAATTTCACTCAACCAGTCTGGACAACCTGCTGAATGATGATTTTTTAAAACCCGTAAGCTTCTGGCTTATGGCTCTCATCGCGGTGATTTTCGTATGGCTGATGTTTTTCCTGCGCAAATCTTCAACCATGGTTCTTTCAGCCGTTGTGGCGGCAGCTGCGTGCGCATGGTTTTTATTTGATTATTACATGTTTATAAAAGGTTTCAGGGCGCTTTTTGTGGGACCATTTTTCGGCTTGTTCGGCTCGTTTGTGGCCGTAACAGTGAACAAAGCCGTGCTGGAAGGCAGGGAGAAAAAATGGATAAAGAACACGTTCGGCCAGTATCTTTCTCCCAAAGTGGTTGAGGTCATCACAAAAGATCCGAGTAAGCTGATACTCGGCGGAGAAAAAAGGGACATGACCGTGTTTTTTCTTGACATAGCGCATTTCACTTCAATCTCGGAAAAGATGTCTCCTGAAACGCTTACGGTTTTACTGAACAAATATCTCTCCGGGCTTACCGACGTTATATTAAAATACGACGGCGTGGTTGATAAGTTTATAGGGGACTGCATCATGGCTTTCTGGAACGCTCCCCTTGAGCAGAAAGACCACAGGACTCTTGCATGTATGGCCGCGATTGACTGCATAGCGGAGCTTGAAAAAATGAACAAAGAAACCGAAGAATTTCATGAAAAACCGTCGGTAAGAATAGGCTTAAATTCAGGTCCCATGGTAGTGGGCAATATGGGCTCCAGGACAAGATTCTCTTATACGGTTTTAGGCGACGCCGTGAATCTGGGTTCAAGGCTTGAAGGAGCGAACAAATTTTTCTCAAGCAGGATAATGGCAAGCGAGTACACTTACGAAGAGGCAAAGGACAGGGTTGAAGCCAGGTATCTGGGGCAGATAAGGGTCATAGGCAAGGAAATCCCCGTTAAAGTGTATGAATTGGTTTGCGAAAAAGGAAGGATGTCCGACTCTATGAAGAAACTGTTGAAATATTATTCCGAAGGCATGGACTCTTTTTACGCGGGGAAGTATGAAAAAGCGCAAAAGGCTTTTTCAGAAGTTCTGAAAATAGACAAGAATGACGGCCCGGGCAGGTTTTATTTTGAACTGGCCCAGGAATACCACAGGGGCATTCCTGAAAACTGGGACGGCGCGTTTAATTTGAAAACCAAATAAGGAGTGCGCAAAATGATTATTTTCTGGAGGTTTCTTTTAAGCCACCTTTTGGCGGATTTTACCCTGCAGTTTGACGTGGTAAACAGGCTGAAGCGAAAAAGCGTATACGGCATGCTTCTGCACTGTTTTACCCATCTGGTCGTTTCCGTCGGCCTGCTTTACAAATATCTGGGCGACGTCTGGATGGATTTCGGGTTTATAAAGGTGAACGGGTGGCTGGCCGTAATATTGATGCTTGTCTTTCATTTTGCGGTTGATGAGATCAGGGTTTACAGCATGAATAAACTCGGATACAAAGACGGCACAATCAGTTTTCTCCTGGACCAGGTCGCCCATGTTTCCGTCCTGTTTGTCATATCGCCCGTATATCCGCTGGACGCTTCTTTTTTTCTTCCTGAAAAATGGGTGGGACTGGTTTCCATTTTTGTCATAATCACGCACGCCACCACGGTTTTAATATATTTTATAGAAAAGGACCTGAAGCAGACCCGGTTCCCGGATTTTGACGAAAAGTATTTTTTGATTTTTGAAAGAGTGGTTTTGTGGGCTTTTTTCTTCGTTCCCGGGAACTGGTGGATTCCTTTTATGCTGGCATGGATTTTCCAGATATTTTACGTAAAAAGAAAGAGGATTATTGATCTCTCCATGACGAACATATCGCTGAGCGTGATAATTACTCTCCTATGCGGAATATGGGCGAGACATATATACTATAGTTAGGCGACAGGTAACAGGGAACAAAAAACAAAAATGGTCAGATTTGTTTTGTTTGATAAATCAACTTTTCAAGTTTATTGTAAGGCATTACAAAATGTCTTCTAATCTGGTCCTGCACAAATCCATTGACGACACTGTTTTTACTTTCATAGACGTGGAGACCACCGGCCTCTCTCCGGCTGATTCCAGGGTTTGTGAAATAGCGATGGCAAGATTCAAGGGGGACTCTCGTATCGGAAATTTCGTTTCTCTTATCAATCCGGAAATCGGCATTCCTTTAGAGGTTTCAAAGATACACGGGATAACGGACGACATGGTCAAAACCTCGCCCACTTTTGAACAGGCAAGCTCCCGGATAATCGGTTTTATTGAAAATTCGGTTCTGGTCGCTCATAACGCGGAATTTGACCTGGGATTCCTGAAAATGGAGTTTGAAAGAATAGGGCTGAGACTTCCTGAAGCTGTCGTGATTGACACGCTGATAATGGCAAGAAGACTGGGCAGGTTTTACAACAACAAGTTGGGCACCATAGCCAAAGAGCTGGATATTTCTTCCCAGGGCTGGCACCGCGCCCTGAACGACGTGGAAATGACCCGCAAAATTTTTGAACATTTTATCCTGATACTGAGAAAAGACGGCGCGGTAACATTAGGAGACGTTCTGAAAAAATTCCCTTCCTAACCCCGCGGGTTAGCAGAATCTCTATTGGGACAATTTTTCTAACCCGCGGGGTTGTGCGGGGAAAGAAGTGACAAAATAGATATGGAAAACATAAAAGCGCCGAGAGGAAGCAGAATTTCCTGCAGGGGCTGGCAGCAGGAAGCCGCTTTGAGAATGCTGATGAACAATCTGGACAGGGAAGTCGCTGAAAAGCCTGATGAGCTGATAGTCTACGGCGGGAGGGGAAAAGCCGCGAGGAACTGGGAAAGTTATAAGGCCATAGTTAAAGCTCTGACAGGACTTGAAAATGACGAGACACTTTTGGTTCAATCAGGAAAACCGGTCGGCATAGTGAGAACTCATGAGTATTCCCCCAGGGTTTTGATAGCCAATTCCAACCTTGTCGGCAACTGGGCCACATGGGAAGTCTTTGACGAACTTGAAAAAAAGGGACTTATGATGTACGGCCAGATGACCGCCGGTTCATGGATTTACATAGGCACACAGGGGATTTTGCAGGGAACTTATGAAACATTCGCATCCTGCGCAAGAAAGCATTTTAAAAGCGATTTAGCGGGGAGGCTTGTGATTTCAGGCGGGCTTGGCGGAATGGGCGGCGCCCAGCCGCTTGCAATTACCATGAACAACGGGGTCTGCATAATAATTGAGGTTGACGAACAGCGCATAAAAAGAAGACTTGAAACAAAATATCTTGATACTGCGGTTGAATCCCTGGAAGAAGCATTGAAACTGGCTGAAAATTCAATCAGGAACAAAAAGCCTCTTTCAATAGGTCTTTCAGGCAACTGCGCCGAAATTCTGCCTGAAATAGCGAAAAGAAACGTCAAAATAGACGTCCTGACCGACCAGACTTCGGCTCATGACCCTTTGAAAGGATACGTTCCAAAAGGATACTCTATTAAAGAAGCCGGGGAACTGAGAAAAAGCAACCCCCGAAAATATGTAAATCTTGCGATGGAATCAATAGCCGTTCATGTAAACGCCATGCTTGCGATTCAAAAAAAGGGAACCGCTGTTTTTGACTACGGCAACAACATCCGGACAATGGCTTTCAAGCAGGGCGTTAAAAACGCGTATGATTTCCCGGGTTTTGTCCCGGCTTACATAAGGCCGCTTTTCTGCGAGGGGAAAGGCCCTTTCAGATGGGCGGCTCTTTCAGGCGACGCAAAAGACATAGAAACCACTGATAAACTCGTTGTTGAACTTTTTCCCGAGAACAAAGACCTTAAACGCTGGATTGACATGGCTTCAGAAAAAGTCAGGTTTCAGGGGCTTCCAGCTAGAATCTGCTGGCTCGGATACGGGGAAAGACATAAAATGGGGCTTGCAGTCAACGAACTCGTGAAGAAAAAGAAAATATCCGCTCCTGTCGTAATCGGAAGGGACCATTTGGATTCAGGCTCTGTGGCAAGCCCGTTCAGGGAAACGGAATCAATGAAAGACGGGTCCGACGCAATAGCTGACTGGCCTGTTCTAAATGCTCTGGTCAACACTGCCTCAGGCGCAAGCTGGGTTTCGTTCCATCACGGCGGCGGAGTGGGCATGGGCTATTCTCTTCACGCAGGCCAGGTAATAGTGGTAGATGGCACAAAACAAATGGAAAAAAGAATTGAAAGGGTTTTGACAAACGACCCTGCCATGGGAGTGATAAGGCATGCTGACGCGGGTTACGAAGAAGCAATAAAATTTGCCAGAGAAAATAAAATTAAAATCCCAATGATAAAGAAGGGTATAGGGTAGAGGGTGTAGGGTGTAGAGAAGTAAAAATTATGCTGCTAATTACTGGTTTAAGACAGATATTGACTTTTAAGGGGCCAAATTCTCCGAGAACAGGTTCTCTGATGAATAACATCGGATTAATTGACAACGGCGCAATTTTAATTGAAGATGACAAAATCATTGACATAGGAAAAGAGAAAGAAATCCTCAAAAACCCGAAATTCAGAAAAGCAAAACATATTAATATCAAAGGAGTGGCTTTGCCGGGTTTCGTAGACAGCCACACTCATTCAGTTTTTACACATCCGCGGTTGAAAGATTTTTCAATGAGAATTTGCGGCAAAACATATGAAGATATAAAAAAAGCAGGCGGGGGGATAGTTTCAAGCATTAACTCAATAAGAAAAACAGGTCTGATAGAACTTGAAAAAGATTTAGTTGAAAAAGCGGATAAATTTCTTAAGTATGGCACAACGACCATTGAAGTCAAAAGCGGATACGGGTTGAATTTTGAATCGGAAGTTAAAATTTTAAAAGCAGTAAAAAATGCTTCAAAAAAGACTTCTCTTAAAATGATTCCAACTTTTCTTGGCGCGCATACAATCCCTCCGGAATTTGTAGGCAATTCAAAAAAATATCTTCATTATTTAATAAATGAAATTCTGCCTTACATTTCAAAAAATAAACTTGCCGTTTTTTCCGACATCTTCTGCGAGAAAGGATATTTTACTCCTGAACAAAGCAGGTTTTATCTTAAAAAAGCCAAAGATTCGGGTCTGCTGCCTAAAATACACGCTGAACAGTTTTCCCGTTTCGGCGGCGCGGCCGCAGGCTGTTTTGAAGGAGCAGTAAGCATTGACCATGCGGATTACGTTAATTCATCGGACATGAGTTTAATGAAAAAGACGGGCGCGGTTGCAGTTCTTCTGCCTGCTTCAAATTATTTTCTCGGCCTGAAAAAATACCCGCCTGCCAGACAATTGATAGACGCCGGAGTTCCGGTAGCCCTGGCGACTGATTTTAATCCAGGCACTTCGCCCTGCTGGAACATGCAGTTCGTTTTATCTCTTGCATGCACTCAGATGAAAATGACCCCGGAAGAAGCTCTTTGCGGCGCAACGATAAACGGCGCGTGCGCGTTAAAACTTCAGGACAGGGTTGGCAGTCTGGAACCGGGCAAACAGGCTGATATTGCGATTTTTGACAGCCGGGACTACAAGGAAATCTGTTACTATTTCGGCGCGAACCTTAATAAAATGACGATTAAAAAAGGGAAAATCGTATACAAAAAATTATGAAAGTTATTTTGTTTGACATTGACGGGACCCTGATAAAAGCAGGCGGGGCCGGTTTAAGGGCGCTTAACCGGGCAGTGAAAGAAATGTGCGGTGTGGATGACGTCTGCTCCAGATTCAAACTGCAGGGCAGTACCGATAAAACCAATTTTAAAAATGCGTTTATTTCGGCTTTTAAAAGAAAACCTTCCCGAAGAGAAATAATCCTTCTTGAAAAGAAATACATTAAATACCTGCCGGAAGAAATTGAAAATTCAATCAGGAACAAAAGATACGAAAAAATCCGGGGTATTGAAAAACTTTTAAAAGTTCTTGCAGGGAGAAAGAACGTTTCCGTGGGCCTCGGGACCGGCAATCTGAAACAGGGCGCTTTTATAAAGCTTAAGCCGAGCGGATTCCTGAAATATTTTGCATTCGGAGGATTCGGGTGCGATTCGGCGGTAAGGAGCAGGGTCATTAAAAAAGCCGTTAAGAGAGCTGAAAGAGTCTTGAAGAGAAAAATAAGCCCCCTGGGCGTTTATGTCGTCGGCGACACTCACCTTGATGTGATTGCCGCAAAACAAGCCGGTTATCACAGCGGAGCCGTCCTTGACGGATTCGGGGACGAGAAAGAGATAATGAAAAATTCACCGGAAATTGTGCAAAAAGATTTCAGAAACATTCTGCCGTGGCTTATATGGCTCGGCTTGAAAAAAGACCCGAAGGGAGTGAAGAGGGGAACTTATATTTGTCCGGATACGCCGATAGAACATGCGCATTTCGGCAGGACTGGACTGGACAGCCGCGGCATGAACGCGGGCAGAGAAAAAGAAAACGGCCGGTAAAAGATGAAAAAATGCGCGGTAATTTACAGCGGCGGCAAAATTGACTCCTGGCGCAAGGCAGACGCCGGCGCTTGAAAGCCCGGCTTTTGCAGGAGCTATTGCGCCGGAAAGGCTGAACAAAGTTAAAATCAACAGCCAGGAATTGATAGTTGTTGAAAAATTTAAAATTATTCCTCGCAGGAAAAGATCGTATTGAAAAGTTTATAAAAGATGAAAATCCGGGATACTTTAACTTTCAGAGACATAACTGAAATCCCCTGCTTGCTTGAAGACTTTTCCGCAAGGGCGGTTGAAACATTCAGGTCAATACCCGCGCCCGCTGACCGCTCAGTTTATCTTGCGGGAAGAGGCAGTTCCGGCAATATCACGCTTTTTGCCAAGTACATCTGGGAGACTTACGCGGGCATAATAGTCAATTTCATACATCCTCATTCTATTTTTGAAGCTGAAATTCCGTTGAATTTTAAAAACAAATCCGTCTGGGTGTTTTCACAGTCCGGAAAAAGTCCGGATATAGTGCAATGCGCGAAAAAACTGAAAAAATGGGGGGCTAAAACAATAGCTGTTACGAATGAATCGGATATCCGCAGAAACATTCTTGCAAGACTCTCGGATAATCATATCCTCCTGTCAAATTCAAGGGAAATCCCGGTAGCGGCCACAAAAAGCTATATTCTGGGCCTGTGGGCCGCTCTATGGGCAGCCATGATGTGGAAAAGATGTTTTTCTGAAAAAGATTTTGCCGGAACTTCTGCCATGCTCAGAACGCTTATTGATGAACAGATACTGCCGGAGGATTATGAACTGGTAAAGAAGCTGAAAAAAGCTTCAGTCGTCGGTTTTGTCGGAAGAGGCCCTTATTACGCGGTGGCGGAGGATGCGGCTTTGAAATTCAGGGAAATGAGCCGTTCGCACGCTTTGGGATACTCGGCCGCCGAGTTCCTCCACGGCCCCATAGGGTCATACACCGACAAAGATTTTGTTTTTATTTTAAACAGGAATAAAACTCAAGTACAAGATATGAATCCCGTCAAAACCAGCCTTAGGAGGCGAAGTACTCCTTATATTGAGATACATCCTCCTGCCGGCAATTTCCCTTTTAACTGCCTTTTTACGGATGTCAGGCTGAAAATTCTTGCTTTAAAACTTGCTCTTGAAAAAGGATTGAATCCGGATTACCCGGAAGGACTGAAGAAAGTAACAGAAACCAAATTCTAACCCCGCGGGTTAGAAAAAAATTCATTGGGAGAAAATTCCTAACCTGCGCGGGGTTAGAATGGGCTAAAATCTGTTCCAGAGCTTTTTGGCAAGTTCCGCTGATTTCCTCGTTATTTCCTCTTCATCCGCGTCAATTTTGAGTTTCCTGTTTTCCATCAGAATCCTGCCGTTGACTATGGTGGTGTTTACATGGCTTTGTGAAATGCCGAAAACTAGATGACCCCAGAAATTGTCCGCAATCAGAGGAGTGGGGGGGATGTAGTCAATCAGGATGATGTCGGCGAAAAAGCCCTCTTTGAGCTCTCCTATGTTTTTGAAATAACGGGATGCTATTTTCGGATTGTTGACAATTAAAGATATAACCGGCTCGGCAAAACCTGTTGAGGGATTGTTTTTTAAGTGTTGAATCCAGACCCCTGTCCTGAGCTCCTCCAGCATGTTGACCGTCATGGCGTCGGTTCCGAGTCCGGTCAAAATGCCTTTTTTCGCCATTTTAACCAGATCCGCTATGCCGACCGAATTATTTGCGTTTGACTGCGGGTTATGCGCTACGGCTGTCTGGGTCTGTTTAAGTATGTCCATTTCCTTTTCATTTATGTGCACGCAGTGGGCGCATATTGATTTCCGGCCCAGTATTCCGAATTTCTGGAGTCTTTCAACGACCCGCATTTTATAGTGCGTTTCAGAGTGAATCTGGTCGGCCTGGGATTCGGCCGTATGTATGTGGAATCCCGCGTTAAGACGATGCCCCTGATAAGCCGCTTCTTCAAGCGTCTCGTTGGAAATGGTAAAAGAAGAATGCAGACCAAAAAGGCCGTGTATGAAATTATCGTCTTCCCCGCGGGCGTATTTTATGAAATCAACGTTTTCCTGAATTCCTTCCCTGGCTCTGTCTTTGCCGTCCCTGTCCGACACTTCATAACACAGGGAAGCTCTCAGCCCGGTTTCCCTTACGGCTTTTTCTATCGCTTTCAGGGAACCCTTTATGGCAAAAGGGCTTGCATGGTGGTCTATTATGGTTGTGGTCCCTTTTTTTATTGCGGTTATAAGCGGAATCAGCGCCGAGTAATACGAATCCGCGTTTGTAAGCTGTTTATCCAGCCTCCACCACAGATGATTTAAGATTTCCACGAAATTCCTGGATGGTTTTGCTTTTATAAGCCCGCGTGCAAAAGTGCTGTAAAAATGCATGTGGGAATTGATAAATCCCGGCATTGCAATTTTTCCCCGGGCATCTATAACTTTTGAATATTTTCCCTTAAACTTATTTTTATGGTCTATTTGTTTGATTTTGTCGTTTTCAATCAGGATTGAGTAATCATGGAGAATTTTATTTTTTTCTCCTCCGGTTGCAATTACCGCATTTTTTATCAATATCGTTTTGTTCATATAACCTCTCAAAATGTAAAACTGTAGGGGTTTGATTTATCAACCCCGTTATTATCGGGTCGGATGAATCCGACCCCTACAAGTTTAACATGGACTTGGGGCTTGATTCATCAAGCCCGAAAAACAAACCCGCGTTTATGTCCGCCTTAGGCGGACATACAAATATAATATTTCCGACTCTTTATTTATCCAACGGACTCCGCACCCCTAATATATTCCTTGAAGCCACATGAGTATATATCATTGTAGTTTGTAGATTCCTGTGTCCGAGCAACTCCTGAATCGTCCTGATATCGTATCCACTCTCAAGCAGATGCGTGGCAAAACTGTGGCGCAATGTATGGACAGATGCCTGTTTTGTTATCCCCGCCTTTATTACTGCTTCCCTAAATGCCCTCTGCAGCGCTGCCGGGTGCAGATGATGACGGCGGACAACGCGGCTTCTCGGATCAATGGAAATATCTCTTGCAGGAAAGAGCCAGAACCAGCCCCATTCTTTTCCTGCATTCGGATATTTTTTCTCAAGCGCACCGGGCAGATAAACTCCGTTTGTATTATCTTTCCTGTCTTGTTCGTATATGTCCCTTACAGAAGAAATATGGCGCAAGATTTCGTCCTTAAGGCTTTCCGGAAGCACTGTTCTTCTATCCTTATCTCCTTTTCCTGAACGGACAATCACAATCCCCTGTTCAATATCAACATCTTTTATTCTTAGGCTCAGGCATTCCTGAAGCCGAAGCCCGCACCCGTAAATAATCTTTGCCATTAGACAATACAGCCCTGACATTTCATCAAAGATATTATCCACTTCCTTAATAGTTAATACTACAGGAAGGCGGCGATTCTGACGCGCTCTGACAGAATTGAGCTGATCTTCTATATCCTTTTCAATGACATGGCGATAGACAAAAACAATAGCATTCAACGCCTGATTCTGAGTTGATGACGACACCTTTCTTTCAACAGCGAGATAGCTTAAAAAGTCCTGCAGATCTTTTCCGTCTATATCCTTTAGATATTTGCTTTTGACGAAATCCTGAAACTGCCTAAGCCATGCAATGTATGTTTTTTCCGTGCTGTAAGATCTATGACGGAGTCTGAGAGCCTCGATTGTTTTTTCCTTAACAGCCTTCCAGTCATTAATTAATGTTTCAGGAATACCGCCTGCTTTATCAGGATGCTGCGATGAGAGAAAATATCTGTAAAGTCTGAGCGCATTATCTGCCTGATTTACCTGCCAGTCCTCATGATTTTTAGATAACTGTTTGAGAAATTGAGATTTTTGCTCATTTGTAATGGGATGAGTTAATGGAAAATCAAGAAAGCGATAACCTTCGGTAACCCACTTCAAATAAAATGGAAGATACTTGTCAGTTACCTTTTCTTTTAATGACAAAAAGTTTTTAAATGACTCCAACATAATTAATATACAATACTATATTTCAGCAACATAATAATAGATATAACACTATTATACTGCATTTAATTCCCAATTTCCCACGATTTTATGGTTTTTGCTTGACTATCCTGCTTTTGATTTCTATAATCTATCATGATGTTGAATAAACTTAAAAAACAATGTTATGATGAATAAAATAGATAAAATCAAAAGACAACTGAAAAGAGAAGTAAGAAATGGCTGGTAAATTAACAGAGATATTCACTGATAAAAACCTTGTAGAGAAAATTAAGAAACGATTGCCCTATTTATTCCAACTTGCTGAATTAGAAAGTTCTCGGGCTGGCAAAACAGGAATGGAAGTCGGCTCGGTTCGTGAAAGGATAATCGTGGCTCTACTTATCTATAAGTTCGGAGATGCCAATGTTGAAACTGAAATACCAATTACCAAATCTGAAGTTGACGCAAAACTATTTGGTGAACCAGTATCCGTTAAGACTATTACAGGTAAAAGTTTAGGCGGCGTGAAACTGATATGGACGGTTGATGCACAAAAAGCAATAGAATTCAGAGAGAATTATTATCCCTCTTGCGATATTTTACTTGCACAGATTAACTGGGGCGATACTGGTGGATTCTTTTATGTTCCTGTAGAGCTACAGAAAAAACTGTTTGACAAAATGGACAGAGAAAACTACATTAAATTACCAAAGGCCGGAACGAATCCTCGCGGTGCTGAAATTACAAAAGAAGCGCTATCAAATTTTGTTGCAGATAAACAATGCCAACGTATTATTATAGAATGGCAAAAGACCAAAATAGATTTTAATCCATACAAGAAATGGGTTGACTTCTGGGAGGAAGACTAAAATGGCTCCATATCAAAAGAAGATAGGCACTAAAACGAGCGCCTTCGGGTCGCCCGGCAGGATAAATCATGATTCGTCCTCTTTTTACAAAAGCAGATTATATGAGGGATTGCCGAAAGAAGAAACGATAAAATACGAAGAAAACCCTATTCCGCTTCAATTCTTGGACAAAATCTTTGCTTCATCCAGTGAGCAGATGATTGAATTACCTGATAATAGTGTTCATCTGATGGTGACATCACCACCTTATAATGTTGGTAAGCAATATGACGAGAATCTTTCGCTCAATGAATACAGGGCGTTTCTTAAACGGGTCTGGAGCGAGGTCAAGAGAGTTATAGTGCCAGGCGGCCGTGTCTGTATCAATATTGCTAATTTAGGCCGCAGGCCCTATATTCCGCTACATACTTATATTGTAGAAGATATGCTTGATTTGGGCTTCCTGATGAGGGGTGAGGTTATCTGGAATAAGGCATCAAGCGGCAGCCCTTCCACGGCCTGGGGGAGTTGGCTGTCTGCCAAAAATCCGATTCTTAGAGATATTCACGAATATATTCTGGTTTTCTCTAAAGGGCTATTTTCCAGAGAAAACACCAATGAAAAAAAAAGCACTATTTCTAAAGAAGAATTTTTGGAATTCACAAAAAGCGTTTGGACATTTTCTGCTGAGTCTGCCCGAAGAGTCGGTCATCCGGCACCTTTTCCTGTTGAATTACCACTCCGAGCGATTAAACTATACACCTTTAAAGGTGATGTAGTATTGGACCCGTTTATGGGAAGCGGCCAGACCGCTATAGCCGGCCGAAATATCAAGAGGGAAGGAATATCAAGTCAAAAGCAAACATAGAAATAGACAAAGAATCAAAAGTACTGATAGAAATATAAAAAAATAAATTCATAACAAATCAATCCAGCGGACGGCTTTCAGCCGCCGCTGATTTAGGTCGTTAGATGATAAACTAAAAGATAAATGTAAAATGATACCGGATCAGAAAAACCTCTTAATCTTATTTGGAACACAAGATTTACATATAGCTACGATAAAGACTATAACGATGATTGAAAAGCTTGTAGATGAGCATGAGATAAATATAGAAAGCTTCAAGGCTTCAGCCACACGGAACGAGTTTGAGGAAATGGTAATTTTTTGGATGTTTTGCATGACAATGACAGGTTGGTGCAGCGGTAAATATTATAGGGATTTTATAATAGATACAATGAAATTAACGATAGGATATATTTTAATCGGAATTAGCTCAAAAGAAACCGCGAAAACGTTTGACGAAAAATTTAACAACAGATGGTTTGAGTATAAGTCAGTATATGATAAAATTGTAGTTGAATCTACGGAGAAAAAACTGGGTCATTTTTTGGAACATCTATGTTTTTATTTTAAAAAAATATCATTAAAAAGGAATATCATGGATTTGTTTCACAACTTATAGAAGTTATGGCCTTAGGAAAAATGAGCTTTCCGACGCGCGAATCCCGACTTAGTGAATTGCAAAATAGCGAAATCGAGAGAAATATGTCATTGAGAAATATCCATGATTTTTTTGGTTATATTGATTCAATCAATAAAATATCGTCAAGCAATAAGCAAATTAATCACCTACAGGAAACGATACAATTATTTAAGCTTTATTATATGCGGTAAGGATAAAAGATGGCAAAAAATAAGGAGGCATGGCAATGAGTTGTAAAGAGATAATAAAATATTTAAAGAAATTCAAAGAAGAAAACAAAAATAAATACCACATAGAGCGCCTTGGAGTTTTTGGCTCGGTTGCTAGAGATACAGCGAATGACAACAGTGATATAGACATTGTTGTAGTTCTGACAAAACAAGATTTATTTGAAATTATTGGTATTAAACAAGGCTTAGAAGAAAGTTTAAAATCTCCCGTAGATGTTGTCAGCTATAGAGAAAAAATGAATTCGTTTCTAAAAAAACGAATTGATACGGAGGCTATTTATGTATGATAAAGAACTCGCCCAAGAAATATTACAACAAATACACCATGCTATCGAAGTTATTTTAAAACGATTTGACTCAATCGAAACCGTCAACGATTTTACAGATACTCCCGAGGGAATGGAAAAATTAGATTCTATCTGTATGCAGCTAATCGTAATTGGCGAAAGCCTGAAAAATTTTGATAAAGTTACAGACAATTCCATTTTATCCCAATACTCTCAAATTGAATGGAAGAAAGTAAAGGGGCTAAGAGATATTATCACGCATCATTATATTGATATTAACGCCGAGGCTATTCACGAAATATGCAAAAATAAACTCCCGGCATTAAAAAACACAATCAAAATAATATTAAAAGATATGCAATAAAATATCTAACAAAATAATCCAGCGGACTTTTTACACGCGGCAAAAGGCGCCGCGCGTAAAAAGCCGCTGATTTCTATCGTTCGGGCTCAATATCATGCCTTAGGCAGACCCGCCTCTGGCGGGAATTGAGCCCCTACATTTTCTTGTCGTTGATGCAATTCTTTTTTTGTTCTTTTTCTCATGTAAAGGGCCCCTACAAAACA
>JACQWV010000013.1 GCA_016209085.1 Elusimicrobiota bacterium | reverse complement strand
CGGCGACATCTGCCATCCGTTTGCCGGCTTTCAAGAGCTGGAGAGCGCGCCGGCGGCGTTGCTCCAGTTGTTTTTGACTTCCATAAGGTCTCATGTATCATATAATATCTTACTTACATTACTTATGCAACATTCAATATCAGTGGAGTAAATACAGCGACAGCGAAAAATGGCTCTTCTTGGACTGGATACACCCGAATGTGCTTGAAGATTTCCGAAATAAAACGGTCGTTGATTTAGGATGTGGTTCAGGTCAACACATAGGATTCGTCGCTCCTTATGCAGAAAAAATAGTCGGAGTTGATTTAAATACGGCGGATATTGCCGGAAGAAATACTTTATCTTTTTTAAATATTGAAATAGTTGAGACGGATATCGCTGAATTTTCTTAACAGAACATTCGTAGAATGGGCAAAGCACAGGATTATTGGCAAAATGCCCAGAAAACTGGTCTCTATGTTTTCGAAATTAATAACTCTAATATGAAACAGATTTTTTCTAATCACTCCAGAATTGCTGCATTTTTTTTAACAGCTCTGCTGATTCGCGTGCTTTACGCTTTGCTCTTTCCGGTGGAATCTGTCAAAGGTGACGCGTTTGAATACGATACCATCGCCGTAAATTTAATTTCTGGCGGGGGTTTTTCAATGGACCCGGGTGTTCCTACTCCAATAAGAGCGCCAGGATATCCGGTTTTTTTGGCCGCAGTTTATCTGATTTTTAAACATTCTTACTTAATTGCGGTCATGGTTCAGGCGCTTGCCGGCGCTTTCACCTGTCTAATAGTCTGGGACCTTTCCAGACGCCTTTTTGATGAAAAAATCAGTTTGCTTTCGGGTTGGTTTTGCGCGCTGTATCCGGTTTTTATATCTTATTCCGGGCTGTTGCTTTCTGAAACACTTTTTACACTGCTTTTTGCCGCCAGCCTGAATTTGTTAGTGCGTTTCATAACCTGCCGCCGGCTGCTATGGCTGGCGCTTTCAGGAGCAACCCTGGGTTTTACGACGCTTACCAGGGCAACCACGATACTTTTTCCTTTGGCTGTTTTTCTTGCGTTGATGGTCGTTGACTGGCGGCAGGCATTTAAACAGACCTGTTTATTTTTGGCTGTTTTTTTTCTCGTAATTGCGCCATGGATGGTCCGCAACTATCGCAGTTTTGGCGTGTTTATGCCGGTAGCCACAGGCGGCTCCACCTGCCTTTTCGCGACCGGCCGCATGGCAGAGGGTTCTAGTTATGAACAAGGCATGTCTGAAATCCCTGGAAAATGGGAAGAGTTTAAAAATTCCAGAAACTTTTCCCGGGGAAAAAATCCGCACGTTGAATTTGACAGAGAACTTAAGAAGGAGGGGATCAATAAAATCAAAAAGAATTTTCCGGGGTATATTGTTGTAGTGTTAAAGCGGATTCCTAAATATTGGATATCAAGCCATTCTTCGGTTTTTGGCGTTGATAAGTCGCTTGGGGAATATTACTCACGGAAAGACTATTTTCCGATATTTTTCCGTATCGGACTTCTGTTTTTCCATGGGGTAGTATTCGTGTTTATGGTGCTTGGAATGGTTTATGCTGGGGGGTCTTTTAAAAAATGGGCTATTCTGCTTTTGGTATTTTTTTATTTTAACATGCATATCCTTTTTGACCTCTGTCCCAGGTTTTTTGTGCCCATTTTTCCCTACATTTTTATCTTCAGTGCCGTAACAGCGTTAAAATTCCATAATAGACTAAGATCTCGCTGAAAAAGTATATTTAGGTATAAACTTGTCGCTTTTGAAACAAAAGCGTATGATAAAATTAAATCTATCGGATCTTCATACAAAAATACTTCGCGCTCATTCTTTTTTGCCGGATGTTGCCGGAAGCAGCACAGCCCTGCCGCCGCTTATAGTGCAAATTGACGTGACTCATCGCTGTGATTTAAGATGTTCAATGTGTTTCCAGCTTAAAAACGCCGATATCGGCCGAGAGATGACCTGCGGACAAATCAAGAAAATAATAGATCAGCTGCCTCTATGGTCAGTAGTAACCTTCAGCGGGGGTGAGCCTTTTGTAAGAAACGACTTCCGTGAAATACTTCGCTACGCTCTTGCCAGGCGCAAGTGCAATATATTGACCAATGCCGGACTTGTGACCGCTCAGGACATAGATTTATTCGTTTCCGGCGGACTTCTGGTAATCGGCATATCTCTTGACGGGCTCGGCGAAACGCACGACAGGATACGCGGCAGAAAAGGCCTTTTTGAAAAAGTGGTCGGGGTCATTGAAAATCTGCGCGCGGCCAGGCAGAGAAAAAAAACGGCGTATCCACTTATAGACATAAAAACAGTGGCGCTCAGGGAAAATGTCCGCGAACTTTACAAGCTCTTCAAAAGCGTGCAGTCATGGGGAGCGGACTATTTTAGTCTGTCTCTTCCAAAACTTTTCAGCATGCAGTTCAACGAGCCTTATTTTGACGATATCAGCCGCATAAGGGACCGTGCGCCCGACCGGCCAGAAGCATTTTCAGGGGACGACACGAAAGCGTTGCTGGAACAGGTAGGCCTTATAAGCAAAGACAACGCGTCCGGAAAAATCCTGCGTCAGTATCCTTACGATATATTTGAGCCGGAAGGCCTGCTTAAGTATTACGGCGGCAGATTGACGGTGCGCGATTTCAGGCAATGCAGGGTGCCGTGGTCGCTCATATGCATATCGCCCTACGGCGACGTGTATCCGTGCATGTCGTATAGGACCGGCAGCGCCGTGAAAGATTCCATAGCAGAAATATGGAACGGAGAAAGATACAGGCTTTTCAGGAAAAATATCCGAGAGCGTGGGCTGTTTCCCGGCTGCGTCGGATGTTGCTATGCGGTATTCAAAGGCGGACAGGGAGTATGAAGATTCTTTTCCAGGAACCTCTAATAAGCAGGCGGATAACCTACGGAAAATTTGAAAGGGGCGCGGGCAATAACACCTTCCCTTACGGCATGGCTTGCGTGGCGTCCTATGTGATGGACAGGGGACATTCTGTCGGATATTTAGAGCCCAACATTGAGGGGATGGATTTTAAATCTTATGGCAGTTATCTGCGTTCCAATGATTTCGGTCTTGTGGGGATGAGCTCGACCACCCTGCAGATAAATCAGACTATAAAAACTTTTGAATTCATAAAGAAAACGACGCCCGGCATTGTCACTGTCATGGGCGGCGTGCATGCCAGCATTATGCCTGCCGAAACACTTGCCGCAACCGGCGCCATAGACTACTTGGTGCTCGGCGAGGGAGAAGTCCCTTTTTCAAGGCTTCTTGCCGGTATTGAGGGCGGAGCGGACGAACCGGCGGCCGGGATATGCGGGCTTGCCTTTAAAAAAAACGGGCGCGTTGTTATAAATCCTCCCGGCCCCGAAAACAGCCTGCAAGGTTCCGATTTTCCCGTGCCGCCTTATAATATCTTTCCAATGGACAAATACATAGCTCAAATCACCTATACAAAACGTTTTCCCTCATATTCCGTAGTGGCTTCCCGGGGGTGCCCGTTTAAATGCGCATTTTGCAACGGAAGCGCCGTGCTGGGCAGCAAGACGCGCTATAAAGATACGGAACGGCTGATAACGGAAATAATTTCGCTTAAAGAACAATATGGGGCCAAAGGAATAATCTTTCTTGATTCAACATTCACCTTAAACAAGCAGTGGGTCGCCGAGTTTTGCCGCAGGTATACGGAAAAAAAGGTCGGTCTCCCGTGGGCGTGCAATTCCCGCGTGGACACGGTAAATGAACAGATGCTTAGGCTTATGAAAAAAGCGGGCTGCTGGGAAATACTCTACGGCGCGGAATCATGGAACCAGAAGTCTCTGGACATCATAAACAAAGGCACTACAGTGGAGCAAAACGAGCGGACGCTGAAAATGACAATGGCTCTGGGCTTCTACACCTACGCAAGCTACATTCTCTGCCTGCCCGGGGAGACCGAAGCCGACGCTCTCAATACTATAAGACGTGCCAAGGACATCGCCACCCCTATAGCCATGTTCTATCTGCCGGTTCCTTATCCCAAAACCGCGCTTTACGAAATTTGCAGGGAGAGGGGGATGCTCAGGGAGGATGCGGACTGGGAGGATTTTAATGCATGGGATTTTTCCAATCCCGTATACATAAACCCGCTTATAGGAAAGGAAAGAATGCAACGGATATTGAGGCGGGCTTTCTACTCCTATTATCTTACCCCGAAAGTGATTTATAAAAACATGATTGAGGCAGTTCTGTTCAGGCAGGACATAAGAAAGTTTATCTATGCATTCAGAGGAATGATGGGCATTTAGCCCAAATTCCTCAGTTGCCTGCCTACCGATGAGCAAGAAGCATGACTCGCCGGCAGGCAGGGAATTTGGGAATTATGAGTTTTGAATGTTGAATTTTGAATTATCCTCAATTAAGAATTCATAATTTACAATTTATAATTCCGAAAAATTCAATTAAATTTTTTTATTCTTAATATTGTCAATAGAAATCATGCTTAACTGAATTTTTCGGGTTAAGACTGCGGAGGGCCGGACTTTCCCCATCCTGTTCTGCGCATGGCGTCCAGTATAAGCCCGGGTATAAAAAGAGCGATTGAAAGATAAATAAATCCCATCATAATAACGAAAGCGCCGGGCGGACTTCCGTTTAACGCAGACATGGCCGCGAACACAAATCCTGCGGCAAGATTGGCTATGGCAAGCGTGGCGAAGAGTTTCAGGGGGTTGTAGTGAATTATTACCTGAATCATAAGCTGCAGGGTGCGCAGGATGTCGCGGACAGGCCTGATTTTTGATTTGCCTATGCGTTCCGTAAACCCTATGGGAACGAATTTTACGAAACGGCCGGACTGGAGGAATGAAAGAGTCATTGTGGTGGTAAACGAATACCCGTAGCAGATAATCGGCATTGAGTTTTCCAGGGCTTTTTTTCTGAATATTCTTAAACCCGAGTTGGCGTCAGGTATCGGTTCCCCGGCCGCAAACTCAGCCATGGAAAGATAAATAAACCTCATTGCCGCTTTGACCCAGCTGCCCCAGAAAAGCGGTCCCTGTCTTGCCCCGATTACCATGTCAAAAGCCGGAATAAAAGGCAGGAGTTTCTCTGTTTCTTCAACCGGGTAGCTTCCGTCAGCGTCTATTATAAGTATCCATTCGTATTTAGCCTGCTCTATCCCGGATAATAACGCTTTTCCATAGCCCCTGTTGAGCGGATGCGTAACGACGCGGGCTCCGGCAGAAACCGCTTTTTGCGCGGTCAAATCATTTGAACCGTCGTCAACGACTATTATTTCATACGCTGATGTTTTTTCGCCGAGAGCCAGCTTGAGTTCTTCTATTGTCTGGCCCACTGCGGTTTCCTCGTTGTAGGCCGGAATTACCGCGCTTATTAAAATTTTATTCTCTGGAGTTTCCATAAATTGCTGTTTTTGCAGTTACTGGTTACAGGATATTTTTGCTTCCTGCTTTGCCACTGATTACTGGTTACTGCTGTTTAGTCTTCTTTCAGTTCAGTCACCGGACCGAATTCCGATAGCGGTTTATCAAACTTCTTTGAGTCGCCTATTACGAATATCAGGGCGCTTTCGGGTTTGAACAGTTTTCCAGTCGCGTCCAGTATGGTTTTTTCACTCGTATTCGCAATGTTATTCACATAGGAATCAAGGTAATCGTCAGCGTATCCGTAATGTTCATAGAGCGCTCTTTCCGAGACTATGGCAAAAGGAGTCGGGAACCTGAAAACAAAAGGATTGATTATGGCGTCTTTGCCTCTTTTGAGTTCTTCGCCGGTAACCGGCT
Source organism: Elusimicrobiota bacterium (assembly GCA_016209085.1). GTDB lineage: Bacteria > Elusimicrobiota > Elusimicrobia > Elusimicrobiales > UBA9959 > JACQWV01. Next base: position 13,164 of record JACQWV010000013.1, on the reverse strand, counting down.
CTTTTTTCATCAAATCAAACTGCATTATCATTTCGCTGATTGCCTGGCCTGTTGATTCCGGTTTTGTGCCCAGATAGCCGAGTATGAATCCGTAATCAGGCCTTTTTGCATAGTAACTGTAAACAGCGTAGGCCAGACCTCTTTTTGAGCGTATCTCGTTTCCGAGCCTGGAATGGATCCCCCCGCCAAATATTTCGTTCGCCACGGTAAGAGGAAACTCAACAGGGTCGTGCCTTTTTATCCCTTTCTGAAGCATGACGACAAAAGTCTGGGAAATCTGTTTATCAATGAGATATATTTTTCTGGTTTCCGGTATTTTCACCGGCGGAACCGGCGGAAATTCAACAGGTTCTTTTTTCCAGTTCAAAAATTTCGCTTTTATCGTGTCAATCAGCCTGCTTTCGTCTTCAAAATCCCCGCTGACCGCAATTATGGTGTTGTTGGGTTTATAGTATTTCCGGTGAAATGCTTTGAGGTCGTCTTTTGTTACGGGCTCAATGGTTGATATTTCGGTCCGCCAGCCGTAGGGGTGGTCCGGCCCGTAAAACATTCTCATGGCTTCCCTGACGGCCTGCCTGTCGGGCTTGTCGTTTCTCCGCCTTATCATTTCAATCATTTCGTCTTTTTTTATTTTTATCTTTTCGTCTTCAAAAGACGGATTTATCAGAACATCGGAAAAAATATCAAACGCCTTTTCAAAATCTTTTTTGAGACAGAACATGTCCGCCCTGGCTTCTTCGCGGTCCATAAAAGTTTCCAAGGATGCGCCAAGATACTCAAGGGTTTTGTCGATTTCTTCGGAAGAATATTTTGCGCTCCCCCCATTTTTAAGGAGCCAGCCGGTCATTTCGGCAAGGCCGATTTTTTCTTTCGCGTCGTAGATGCTGCCCGTTCTGGTCGCGGCTGTCATGTGAAAGATGCCGAGAGAATTGTCTTTGAGAACATAAATAATAAGACCGTTATCAAGAACGTGCCTTGAGCCTTTGGGCGGCTGGAAGTTCACGGTGTCAATTTTTGGAAGTTTCGGCCTGGCGGCGAAAGAATTGATTGAGCATAACAATATTACGCCCATTAAACCCAGCATTGCATCGGTTTCTTTCATAATTTTCCTCTTTAATCACTGTTCACTTAATCTCTATTTTCTAATTTTATTCTTCTTTTAGAAATACCAGGGTTCTATTGGCCCTTGTAAGATATTTTGCGCAGACTTTTGAAATATCTTCCGGTTTCAGTTTCTTGATTTGTTCAAGTATTTCCCAGTCGTATTTCCAGTCTTCCAGTATCTGCTGACCATAAGCCAGGCTCATGCCGAGCCCGCTGTTTGATTCAAGCTGTTTTATTAAATCAGCTTCATAATTATTTATTATTTTTTCCATTTCCCACGCGGCGGGGGATTCTTTTTTAACCTTCTCTATTTCCTCTATAACGGCGCTTTCAAGCTCCTCAAGGGTATGCGGGGCCTTTGGCGCCGCAGAAATCACAAACAGCGAAGGAAATCTATTGCCGGGCGTGGAGTGGTATGAATTCGCGTAAAGAGCGATTTGTTTTCCATCTACAAGGTTTTTGTAAAATCTTCCTGTTTTTCCGCTTGAGAACAGTTCGCTCAGGATTATGATGCCGGGCATGTCTTCATTTTTGATGCCCGGGTTATGAAATCCCATTCTTAAAGCCGGTTTTGCCTTGAAAAAAACAGTAATTTTTTTTTCAGAGTTTTGGTCAGGCTCAATTGTATAATTTGTCTGCGGCAGTTTTTTTTGAGGAATGTCCTCAAAGTATCTTTTCGCAAGCCGTATTGTTTCTTCCGGGTCAATGTCTCCGACAATAGCAAGGGTCGCGTTGCATGGAGAATAAAATGTAGAAAAAAACTCTTCTGCGTCCGTTCTTGTAAGTTTCCTTAAATCGTCCATCCATCCTATGGTCGGGTTGCGGTAAGGGTGGGCGTCAAAAGCGTGGCTGAACAGCGTTTCCCACACGACTCTGTTCGGATCAGATTCATTCTGGCGTCTTTCCTCCATGACGACATTTCTTTCCCTGTAAAATTCGCGCATTACGGGATTCCTGAACCTGTCGGCTTCAATTATAAACCACGCATGGAGCCTGTTTGAGGGAAGCGAAACCACGTATCCCGTATAATCCGGCGAGGTCATGGCGTTCATGCCTGATTCGCCCAGTTCGCTGTAAATTTTCCAGTATTCCTCCCGCACGATGTATTGGTCGGCCTTTTTTTCAAGACCCGAAAGTTTCTCCGTCAGTTCTTTTATTTTTTGTCCGTCAGGCCGTGTTTTTGATTCTTCCGCTATCAGTTCTTTTGCGGTTTTTTCAATGTCATTAAGAATAATTTTTTCATTCTCGTAATTGGAGGTGTTTATGGTTTTTGTCCCTTTAAAAGCCATGTGCTCAAATAAATGCGCAAGGCCGGTTTTCCCCGAGGGATTGTCAACGTTGCCGACCCGGAACATCATTGTGAAGGAAACGGTCGGGACAAAATGTTTTTCAAGCAGCAGGATTTTTAGGCCGTTTTTCAGGGTAAAGGACACGACAGGCGGAAATTTTGGGTCGTTTTCAACCATTGCGCCCATTTCTTTGAGTCTGGCGTTTTTATCCTTGGCGCTGTCCAGGGCGAAAAGCGAGGCGGAAATAAGAAAAATTGCAGGCAAAAAAAAGAGGGTTTTCATCGTTTCCTCCATAAGATAGTGATTAAGCGATTAAGACAGAACTTTAAAAACATTATATCAAATCGTCATTCTCCGAGAAGAATGGCGCAAAGAGCGAATACTTTGGCGTCGCCCGTAATGTTGTCAAGAATGCAGTATTCGTTCGGCTGGTGAGCGCTTTCATTGAGCTTTGAATAAACCGCCACAGGCAGATTCAGCCGCCTGAAAAAAGCCGCCACAGTGCCCCCGCCTATGCCGTATGCCGAAGGTTTTACCCCGTGGACTTCTTTTATCGCCTTCATCAGGGCGCGTATAATCGGGGCGTTCGCGTCAGTGGGCGGAGCCGCCTGGGATTCCTGCACCGGTTCAAAAGAAATTTTAACCCCATGTTCTTTTTCCACTTCTCCGGCCAGTTTTTTCATTTCTGATTTCAGGTCCTCAAGTCTGTAATTCGGCATGAGTCTGGAGTCCACGTAAAAAACGTCTTCTCCCGGCAGGGTATTGACGTTCGGGACGTTCGGCTCCTTTTTTGTGGGCTCAAAAGTGCTTATGGGCGGGTCATAAAGTTTGTCTTTGAACGGGAATTTTTTGTAAAGCGTTTCAAATTTGACCGCAAGTTTGCTTGCGGCGCTGAACGCATTTATGCCCAGATGCGGTCTGGACGCATGGCATTGTTTTCCGCGCGTGGTGATTTTCATCCAGAGAATGGATTTCTCGGCTATTTCTATTTTTGAGCCGTCTTCTGTCCCGCTGTCAGGCACTATGAACATGTCGTTTTTTCCGAAAATATCGGGCCTGCGGGCGACCACGTAATCCGCGCCCAGGCCGCTTCCGGTTTCCTCATCGGCGCAGAACAAAAGAGCCATATCCAGAGAGGGGCGGTAATTTAATTCCATCATGGATTTCAACGTCAATATACCGGAAACGATTGCCTGCTGATTGTCTTCAACGCCTCTTCCTATCAGTTTCCTGCCCTCTATTTTCAGTTTATAAGGGTCTGAATTCCACAGCTTGAGCTCCCCGGGCGGAACGATGTCAAGATGCGACATTATCCACAAAGTTTTATCTGATTTTTCTCCTTTGTATCTCGCTATTATATTGGGGCGGATTCCGTCTTTGGCTTCTTTCTGCGGCGCGTTTATCCATTCTATTGAGTCAAATTTGAGTTTTTTCAGCTCTTTTTCAAGCCATGCTGCCTTGTCGTATTCGCCGTCCCCTCCGCTGGAGGGGGCGAGAGCGGGTATTGCGGTCAGACCTTTTTGCAGTTCTATGGCGTAATTTTCATAACCTTCAATCTTTTTGAAAATGTCTTCTTTCATGATGCCTCCGGTAAATGCAAAAGATAATTTAGCAATTAAACTAAACTTAAACAAGTTCTTGAGAATGGCGGGGAATTTAATATAATTGGGGTATGACGGAAAAAAGAACGGAAAATCTTAAAGAGATACAATTGTTCAGCAAGCTTTCCGACTCGGACCTCGGGGATTTTCTGAGGACATTCAAAAAAATTTCTTATAAAACTGGAGCCGTAATTTTTAAAGAAGGCTCTGCCGGAGAGACTTTTTTCATCATTGCGTCCGGGGCAGTCGTGATAGAGAAAAAACTGGACAAGGAAGGAAAGAAATTTAAACAGCTTGCGCTTCTGAAGAAAGGGGACTTTTTCGGGGAAATGGCCGTGCTTGAAAAGCAGCCCAGATTCGCGCAGGCGCGGGCTCTGCAGGACATTGTTCTTTACGAATTGGACAGGAACAAACTTTTTGATTTTATAAAGAAAAGCCCGGAAGCAGGGGCGGACATGCTGATAGAAATCATAAGGGTGATACTCAGGAGGCTGCAAAGCACTTCAAACGAACTTCTTATGCTGCAGGGTTTTGTGGAGGTGCTGGCAAAAAACCGCAACCGGGTCCGGAGCCGGGAGTCGTAATAGGATTATGAAAAGGATATCCAGGATTTTTTTGTCGGCGGTTTTCTGCCTGATTTCAGCCGGGACCTATGCGGCTGAAATTGAGTTGGTTGAAAGCGTGCCTGCTGAAACAGTCTACGGCTCAACGCACGCCCTGAATCCAATAAACGTGTGGCTTGAAATGATAAACAGGGCGGAAAAATCTCTGGACATAGAGCAGTTCTATATTGCGGACAAACCAGGGGAACCGCTTGAGAATGTTTTAAACGCGGTCAAAGAAGCGGCAAATAGAGGCGTTAAAACCAGAATAATCGTTGATTCGGCGATGATGAAAGAATCAAGAACTCATTTGGAGAATTTAAAAACCGCAAACAATGTTGAAGCCCGCGTGATTGATTTTAAAAAACTTGCGGGCGGCATCCAGCACGCGAAGTTTTTCATTATTGACGATACGGAAGTTTTCGTGGGAAGCCAGAACTTTGACTGGAGGGCTTTAAAACACATTCATGAACTTGGCGCGAGAATTAAGAGCCAACGCGCTGCAAAAACATTTAAAACCATTTTTGAAGCCGATTGGGTTATGGCCGCATCCAACGATAAGAAAGATTCAAAAAAATTTTTTCATAAACAAAACTTCAATCCGGTTACGAAAAAAACTCCTGAAAAAGCGGTATTCAGGGGTTCCGAGGTCTCGTATCATCTTGCTTTAAGCCCCAAAGAATTAAAGCCGAAGAAGTTTAATTCAGAGATAGACGAAATCGTCGGGCTTATAAAAAATGCCGGGAAAAGCATTTTAATACAGGTTATGATTTATTCAATAACTGATTATGACGGCACGGCCTGGCATGAACTTGACGACGTTCTGAGAACCGCTGCCCGGCGGGGGGTTGAAATCAACATGATTCTGGCTGACTGGTCAATGGGCGGGAAAGCTGATGAAGACATAAAAAATCTTTCAAAAGTTCCCAATATGAAAATTAAAATTTCTTCCCTGCCTGAACATTCAGGCGGATTCATTCCCTATTCAAGGGTTGAGCACTGCAAATACATGATTGTTGACAATAAAACCGCTTTAATAAGCACTTCCAACTGGAGCAAAAGTTATTTTTATTCATCCCGCGGGGCGTCAGTTATAATGAGGGGAGAGGCAGCCGCCGAAGCGCTTAAAGACATCTTCCACAAAGTCTGGAACGGCCCGTATGTCCAACCCGTTGATACTGAAAAAGAATACCAGCCCGTAAAAAGACAAAAACCTTGATTTTCAGTAACGGAGGATTTCCTGTTTTTTCTTGGGACAGCCGTGTGATAAAAGACCCAATTTCTGATAGTCCAAAATCCTTCATTATAATAGTCCGAAAGCCTCAAGTGTATTTTTGTAAATATTGATATTATTTTTTATATAAAACAATTATGAGAGGTTGATTTATGAAAATTTTAATAGTTCTGGCTTTAATGTTTCCTTTTTCTCCCGCGTGGCCTGCCGAAGCGGATCATTACACTCTTGAAGACGCGCAGGTCGCAGACATCACGGGACATCTCAACCTGTTTGCCAATCAGGGAATGGAACAGGTCATTGACGAGCTTAACGCGTCAGGCCCGGCTTGCGACGATTCAATAGAGAGCGAGCAAAGACTTTACGAAGGCTTGACAACGGTATTTGCAAACCACAGCAAGAGCCAGCTTATACGGGACATTCTGGAAGGAAAGATAGAGCGCACTGTAATCCCCCTTAAAGAATCCGTTTACGGCGAATGGACAATCTGGAACGGGTTTCTTCTCGGACGCAAAAAAGCAGCCGACAGCCCCCTTGCCCTTTCGCCCCTCGTGCGGGTGGGAGACATAATCATAGGCGCGGATAAGATTGAGCACATGTTCGGCATGGGCTTCGCCTACTTTAAAAAGCATTATCTGGAAGGAAAAAAGCTCGTTCCGGTGCTCAAGCTGGGAATATTCAAGGAAAAAACTTTTCTCGGCGGAAATATTTTTGCCACCGGAGTGTTTTCCTACGCTGATTTAGCGGCAAATTTCAACGGAATGCGTTTCTGGAACCATTTCCTGCAAAAGAGCGACGATATACTCGGCTCCCAGCATAATCTGGGGCCTTATGTGGTCTGCCGCAAAGGACAATGGGAGAAAAACCCGGAGCGCCCCCTTGATTTCCGCAATTACATTGACCCCGCCATGCAGGAAAGCGTCAACTGCTCAAAGTTCGCCACCCACAGCGGCGCAAGGAAATTCAAGGAGCATCTTGCAACCCTTCAGGAACAAAACCCTGACCGCGCATTTACATGCCCCGTATCCGTGGAACTGCTTGAACAGACTGCCCGCAAGTACGAAGTCGTAATGCCGGATGATAGGCGGGGCCGCAGGATTGACCACTGGATAATCAACCGCGAAGGCAATGAAAAAGTCTCCTACTTCAACGAGTTTTAAAATCCGCGGTATTTTCTGATGCCCACCATGCGCTGGAAATAATACGGGTTTGCCACCGAGTCTATGTGAATTCCGTTGGTAAACGAGGCGTGAACGAAAAATCCCTTCCCCACATAAACGCCCACATGGTCCACTTTTTTGCTTGCGGGTTTTTTCATTGAAAAAAAGATGATGTCCCCGGGCAGTACATCTGCCGGGTTCAGGCGCATGCTTGCGGCAAATTGCTCTCCTGATACTCTCGGCAGGCGCAGTCCCGCCTTCTGGTATACAAGCCGGACAAAAGCCGAACAATCCATGCCGGTCTTGGGATGCATGCCTCCCCACAGATACGGCACATTAAGATATTGCATTGTTTCCCGGACAACTTCGTTCCGGGCGTTTTCTATGGATTTGGCGTCAGAGGCAATAGGTGAAGAGAGTATTACCGCACCGATGAGAAAGCAGGATAAAATTAATTTCTTCGGCATACCAGACAGGATATTATATAATTTAATTTCTGAATGAAAACAATATTTTCCGCAATTTTATTTTTAATAATTTCCATGCCGGCTTTTGTCGGTTCGCAGACATTGCCTGATTTGAAAAATCAGGCAGCATGGACCGAGAAGGACAAGCAGGATTTTCTTAAGTTCCTTAAATCCGGCCAGCAGGTCAATATAAGCGGGGAAGTAAAGGAAGTAGTTTCTGCGAAAAAAGGCAGGACGAGCCTGAGAAAAGCGCGCTTTTTCACTCTGAATGCGGTCGGCGACAGCATAACAGTTAAATCAGACGAGGGGAAGGTTCATACGGAATCCATGACCATGGGGGGAAAGATTTTTGCGGGCGGGCATCTGTTTTCATGGGTCCGCTATTACGGGGGAGTGAAATATAACAGGTTCGGCCAGGATAAAATTGACGGGACCAGAGCCCAATTGTCTCATTTTGAAATCCCGGCAGGCATTGAATTCGCGCTGATTCCTCTGGGCACGCCGCATACCCGCTACGTACTCATGCGCGCGGGATTATCCTACCATCGCATATCAGGGTCTGCCAAAGATGCTGATTTCAAAACCTCCGTGCTGGGAGGCCATACTGCGTGGAACATCGGGCTGGGGTATGAGTGGCAGTTTTCAAATTCCAACTGGAGATTCCACATCCTGACCGAAGGAAGCAAATCTTTCGCAGGGGGCAGTCATCCTGAATTCTACGGCCTCGGACTTACAACCGGCATGGTTTATACTTTTTAACTGCCGCCTCTTTTTTCAATGATTTCTTTGGCGATGTTTGACGGGACTTCCTCGTAATGGCTCGGTTCAAGGGTGAATAATGCGCGTCCCTGGGATACGGACCTGACTGCCGTGGCATATCCGAACATTTCCAGAAGCGGCGCGGTTCCTTTTATGTGTTTGGCGTTTGCCCTGGTTTCTATTTCCTGGATTTTGGCCCTTCTGGAATTTAAATCCGCCAGCACGTCTCCCATATGTTCGTCGGGCGTTATCACTTCAAATTTCATTATGGGTTCAAGAAGGTAAGGCTGCGCTTTGGAGCAAGCGTTTCTCAAAGCCATGGCTCCCGCTATTTTAAAGGATATTTCCGAGGAATCCACTTCATGATAGGAGCCGTCAATCAGAACCGCTTTTAGGTCCAGGAGGGGATATCCCGCCAGAACCCCGCTGTCCATTGATTCAGCCGCTCCCCTTTTAATGGACGGGATGTATTCTTTTGGTATGCGGCCTTCTTTTATTTCATTTTCAAATTTGAATCCTTCCCCTCTGGGCAAAGGCTCCACCCTGAGCCGCACGTCTCCGTACTGTCCCCGTCCCCCGCTCTGCCTGATGAATTTCCCTTCTCCCTCAGCTGCAATTCTGATGGATTCCCTAAAAGAGACCTGCGGGGTTCCGACATTGGCTTTGACGTTAAATTCTCTTTTAAGCCTGTCCACTATTATTTCAAGGTGAAGTTCGCCCATCCCGGATATTATGGTCTGGGAGGTGTCTTCGTCCACCTTTATCCTGAAAGTCTGGTCCTCTTCCGCAAGCCGGGAAAGAGCTTCTTCTATCTTGTCTTCGTCTTCTTTGGATTTGGGTTCTATTGCTATTGAAATGACCGGCTCCGGGAATTTCATTCCTTCAAGCATTATGGGGTGGCGGCTGTCGCAGATGGTTTCTCCTACGGCGGCGTTTTTGACCCCGACAGTGGCCGCTATGTCTCCGGCTGAAATCACTTCAATTTCTTCGCGTTTATTGGCGTGCATTTTTAAAAGCCGGCCTATTCTTTCCGAAACTCTCTTTCTGGCAAAATACGCGCTTTCTCCGGATTCCAGGGAGCCGGAGTAAACCCTGAAATAGCTTAATTTCCCAACGAATGGGTCGGCCTGGATTTTAAAAATCAGGGCGCAGAAGGGCTCGTTTTTTTTCGCATGCCTTTCAACTTTCATTTCCGTTTTGGGATTTATCCCGCTGACAGGCGGGACGTCAAGGGGGGAAGGCAGGTAATGACACACGGCGTCAAGAAGGGGCTGGACGCCTTTGTTTTTATAAGAGGAGCCGCAGAATACGGGGAAGAATTTTCCGCTTAACACCGCTTTCCTGAGAGCCGAACGCAGTTCCTGGCCGGAGAAATCGTGTTTCCCGTGAACGTATTTGTCCATCAGGCCGTCGTCGTAATCCGCCGCGGTTTCTATGAGCCTTTCCCTGTAATCCAGGGCTTTTTTAAGATGTTCTTTCGGAATTTCAACAACGTCAAAAACCGCTCCCAGCTGGTCTCCGCTCCAGATTTTTGCTTTCATTTCAATCAAATCCACAAGCCCGGCGTAAGAGTCTTCGGCGCCGACAGGAAGCTGAACGGGCAGGGCGTTCGCGCCCAGTTTGTTTTTTATTGAATCAAGCGACATGTAAAAATCCGCTCCGGTCCTATCCATTTTATTTATGTATACCAGCCGCGGAATGTGGTACCTGTCGGCCTGCCGCCAGACCGTTTCGGACTGAGGTTCCACTCCCTGCACGCCGTCAAAAATCACGATTGCGCCGTCAAGGACCCTTAGGGATCTTTCCACTTCGGCCGTAAAATCAACGTGCCCCGGCGTGTCTATGATGTTTATGGCATGGTCCTGCCAGAAAGTCGTTATAGCTGCCGCAGTGATCGTTATGCCTCTTTCTTTTTCCTGCGGCATCCAGTCCGTGACGGTTGTTCCTTCGTCAACGTTGCCTATTTTGTAAATTTTTCCGGAATAATAAAGAATCCGCTCGGTTGTCGTGGTTTTGCCCGCGTCTATGTGAGCTATGATGCCGATATTTCTCGTTTTTTCCAGATTAACTTTTTCCATAATAACAACGACAGAGGATAGAGGTTAACCTCTCGCCTCTGACCTCTATTTCCTGTTTTTTTAAGCTACTTCTTCCTTGGCTCTCTCTTTTGAGTATTTGGATATAAGGGCTTCCTGAATGTTGGAAGGGGCTTCTTCATAATGAGAGAACTTGACGCCGAAGTTTCCGAATCCTCTCGTGATGGACCTGAGGTCTATTGAATACTGGGATATCTCTGCAAGCGGCACCTGCGCGGCTATTTTGCTCTCTTCAAAGCTGATTATGCGGCCGCGGCGCTTGTTTAAATCGCCGGTGACTCCGCCTATGTAATCTTTCGGCACGTTGACTTCAAGAATCATTATGGGCTCAAGGATGGTGGGCCTTGCGTCCTGAAAAGCCTTTTTAAATCCAAGGGAGCCGGCGATTTTGAAAGCCATGTCCGAAGAGTCCACTTCATGATACGAGCCGTCATAAACCGTGACTTTCAGGTCAACCACGGGGTAGCCGGAAATCACGCCCTCGTCCATGGCTCCTTTTACGCCCTTTTCAACCGCAGGAATGTAATTTCTGGGAATCGCTCCGCCCACTATTTTGTCAACGAATTCAAAACCCTGTCCCCTGGCTAACGGCTCAAGGAGAATCCAGCAGTCGCCGTACTGGCCGTGCCCGCCGGTCTGTCTTTTGTATTTTCCCTGGGCCTGGGCTTTTCCTTTAATGGTTTCTTTGTACGGAATTTTCGGGGCAGTCACGTCCACGTCAAGGTTAAACTGCCTGCGGAAACGCTCAAGCACCACGTCCAGATGCGCGTCGCCCATGCCTGATATGACGGTTTCTTTTGTCTCGGCGTTGTAATTTATTTTGAAAGTCTGGTCTTCCCTTTTGAGATTGTTGAACGCTATGCCTATTTTATCCTGGTCTTCTTTTGACTTGGGTTTTACGGCCAGATTATAGACAGGGGTCGGAAAATCTATCGGCGGATAAACCACGCTTTTGTTTTCTACGCAGAGAGTGTCGTTGGTTTCGCTTACTTTCAATTTCGGCAGGACCACTATGTCGCCTGCGATTGCTTTTTCCAGTTCAATTCTGTTTTTCCCCTGGAGCGTATTTATCTGTCCTATTCTCTCGGACTGACGCTTTGAAGAATTGTAGGTCGTGGAGGATGGCATGAGAACCCCGGAATGAATCCTGACAAAATTCAACTCGCCGATGTGCGCTTCCGCCATGGTTTTAAAAATAAAGCCCGAGAAAGATTCTGCGGCGCCGCATTTTACGCTTACGGGATTGCCGTTCGCGTCTGCCGCGCTGATTTTCCTGGAATCCGGCGCCGGTCCGTAATCCCTTATAAAATCCAGGACAGAGGAGACGCCTATGTTTTTTATCGCGGAACCGCACAGAACGGGAACTATTGCCGCGTTTTTTATGCCGTTTTTGAGGCCGGACACGATTTCTTCCTGGGATATTTCCTTGCCTTCAAGATATTTGTTCAGAAGAGTTTCATCCGACTCGGCCGCTCCCTCAATAAGCTGCTCCCTATGAAACTCGGCCTCGGAGTCCTTGGGCATGGGAATTTCTTTTTCTTTGCCGTTTTCAAAAGCATAAGCCTTCATTTTAATGAGGTCTACGAGGCCTGAAAATCCGGAGCCTTTTCCAATCGGGACCTGCACCGGAACGAAGTCTTTTCCGAAATCGTTTTTAAGGGATTCAAGGGTTGAGTCAAAATCGGCTTTTTCGTCGTCCATCTTGTTTATGAACGCGATGACCGGCAGGTTTTTGGCTTTTGCGGCTTTCCACATTTTTTCCGCGCCCACTCCGGCGCCGTTAACTCCGCAAAAAACGAAAAGAGCCGAATCCACGGCTCTTATTGACGAAATGGTTTCGCCGAAAAAATCATTGTAGCCCGGCACGTCAAGGAAATTGTATTTGGCTCCCCCGCGCTCAAAACCGAGGAGAGAGCCGGTGATGGAAATTTTTCTTTTCGTTTCTTCCGGCTGGTAATCTGAAACTGTGTTCCCGTCTTCCACCCTGCCCATCCTCCCTATGACCTGGCTGGTGAAAAGAAGGGCTTCCGCAAGGGAGGTTTTCCCCGCGCCGTTGTGGCCGAGAATAACCGTATTGCGTATTGATTTGGTTTCGTATGTTTTCATAATATGTTTTAGTTCTTTCTCCTATGTCATTCCCGCGCAAGCGGGAATCCATCTTTTCTGGATACTTTCCAGCGAAAGATGGAATCTATAGTGGATACCTGCTGGAGTTTATCCCTGCGAAAGCAGGGGCAGGTATGACACCTCATAAAAAAATACGGCAGGAAAGCTTAGTCTGAATCCATTCCTGCCGCAGGTCTATTTCAAGAATTTTAGAGTTTTATTTGCACGTCAACCCCGCTCGGAAGGTCAAGCTTCATGAGCTCGTCCACCGTCTTCTGAGTCGGGCTCAAAAGGTCAATAAGCCTTTTGTGTATTCTCATTTCAAACTGTTCTCTTGATTTTTTGTCAACATGAGGGGATTTATTGACCGTGTATTTTTTTATTCTTGTGGGCAGAAGAATGGGTCCCGCAATCAGGGCGCCGGTTCTTTTTGCCGTATCAATAATTCTGGATACAGACTGGTCAATCAGTCTGTAATCGTAAGAGCGCAGTTTAATTCTTATTCTCTGCTGTGGAATGGCTGCGGTTTTTTCTGTTTCAGTCTTCACGTTTTCAGCCATAATATTTCCTTTACAAACTCACTCGCTTAATCGCTATTTGCTCAATCACTATTCTATCACTTCAGTGACCACTCCGGCTCCCACCGTGTGTCCCCCTTCCCTTATCGCAAACCTCAATCCCTTCTCCATCGCTATCGGCGTTATTAGCTCTACCGTCATCCCGGTGTGGTCACCTGGCATTATCAT
>JACQWV010000012.1 GCA_016209085.1 Elusimicrobiota bacterium | reverse complement strand
CTTTCCAGTTCCTCTTCCTTGAACTTGAGGGTTCTGGAAAGCTCGTCGTTTCTCCTCCTGAGAAAATCCAGGTCGTCAAAAACGTGTTCGGTCTGCGCCTGCACCGCGTTCTCAAGACGCAGATTGTATTCTCTTTCCAGATTGGACTTGAATTCCATGATTTTCCTGTTAAACTCGTTTTCCGCAGTCAGAGATTTTTCCTCAAGCGCCCTGTTTTTATCCGTAAGCCCTGACACTTCCTTCTGGGCTTTTTCAAAATCCACCCTGGAGCCGGCAAGAAGAATCTCAAATTTTTCTTTCTCCGCGTTCCAGGCTTTTTTCTCGTTCTCAATCTCGGCGTTTATATCCTTTGCCATTTTTTCAAACTTCGCCCCGTATGCCTGCTCCATCAGGGCTTTCCTCTCTTCATACTCGGCTTCAAGTTCTTTGACTCTGCCGCTGATTATGTTGTTCTCAATAGACATCAATTCCTTTTTATGTTTCTCTTCCATTTCAGAAATCTCTTTCATCAGCGCCCGGTTTTTTTCAAGTTCTGTGTCATGTTTTTGTCTTTCAGAAGCGACAGCGTCTTTAATCTTTTCCAATGCTTTTTGCTCATTCTCTTGCTGAATCTTCAATACTTGATTATTGAAATCCGCCTCTTTTTTCAATAATTGTTCTTTAAGACTCTTGTTTTCCTCAATACCGACAGTTATCTCTGCTTGAGCCTTTTCAAAATCCTTTCTGGCTCTTTCAACTTCCGCCAGCATTCTGTTTCTCTCGGATTCAAGCGCTTTTCTATCCGCCTCTGCTTTCCTTAAAATCTCTTTTTCAAAGTTTTCGGTTCTCAGCAGATATTCCGCATCAAGATTCTCTCTCTTTTTCGTGAAATCTCTTTCAAGCTCGGCGACTTTTTCTGCAAGCAGATTTTCGCTTTCTATCCTGCTTTTTATGTATTCCTGTTTAAAATTCTCTTTTTCAGCGTGGAAATTTCTCTCGGCCTCAGCCATTTTTTCCATTAATTTTTTAATTTCTTCCTGATGAAAAACCCTCTCATCCTCCAACTGATTGATTTTTTCCTTGAAGAGTCTTTCTTTTTCCCCCAATCTTTCAATAAGCTCTCCATGGTGCCTTTCCTGTTGAATTGCCAGCATGTTTTCAATCTCTTTTATTTTGTCCTGGGCTTTGTTAAACTGCTCTTCGCGCATTCGCTGTTCTTCAAGAAGCCTGTCTCTTTCTGCTTTCCATGTGCCTTCAAGGTTCCTGAGATGCTCGGCCTGTTCGGTCTCAACAGAGCGGATTCTGGCTTCAAAATTAGACTCTAAAAGGGATTTTAAAGTGTGATGATTCCTCTCTATTTCGCTCTTTTTTGCCAGAAATTCCGCTTCAATTTCCTTTGTTTTTTTATCCACATCCTGCTCATTGGATTTGAGGGAATTTTCAAGAAATTTTATCCTGCCGGCCAGCTCTTTCTCTTTTTCAAAAAAAGCTTTTTCAAGGCTTGTCAGTCTTGCCTGATGCTCGGCGTCCAGGGTATGCCTCAAATTGTCATATTTGGATTGAGCCGTTGAAAGTCTCTGCGCATACTGCGTTTCAACGTCAAGAATTCTCTGGTTCCACCGTGAAATTACGGAATTCTGCGTCTTGTCAAGCTCTTCAAATTTTCTCTGGTATTCCTCGTCAAGTTCCTTCCGGGCTTTTTCAAACCTTGCCTCTTTCTGCAGAAGCTGTTCTATGTTCAGTTTTCCCTCGCCCAGGAGAGCCATCGTGGCTTCCAGTTTATGGTAAAAACCCTCTTTCTCGTCAAGGATTTTTGTCCGGCTTTCCATTGATTCTTCCAGGGATTTCAGTTTACGCTCAAGCTGGGAGCCTTTTTCTTCCGTAGAATGAAGTTTTTTCTTGAGGTCGGCTCTTTCCTTTTCCATGCTGTTGAGCCGCTCAAGCGCCCATCTGAGAGTCATTCTGGCAGTATCAATATTTGTCACGTCGTGTATAAGATTTTCAAGATCATTATATTCGTCGGCCATATAAGCTCCTCTGTCGCGCCCTTCCTTGGAGTTCCAGCACGATAGCCCAGTCAGGGCAAGCCTCGCTTCATAAGGTCAGCGCTCGGCGCTCTACAAGGGAAACCTAATGTTTCCCGTTTCGTCGTCGCTAAGGCTTTTTCCCTTCGGTCAACGCCTACGCTGAACCCTTCCTAAGAGGCAATTCCTTCGCACCCTTCTCATTGTACAAAAAGATAATCGCAATTTTCCGAGTATTTATAAGTCTAATAAACAGGCCGTGAAGGTATTGCTACAGGAATGTTAAATTATTATTGCCCCGCTGCCTGATTGTGTCCGCCTGATGGCCGTTTGCCCCTTCCTGCCCCCTTGCCGGTTGCCGCCTTTTGCGGCAGACTAAAAGACCCGGAAAAAGCATGGGCTATCTTCCATTGAAATTATGGGACTTTTGACTCTGTTAAAAATCGTTTTGAGTCTGTAAAATATATATCGTAGGTATTACTCAAGGAGGAAGAAAATAATGAAAAGACTATCCATAGCAATTATAGTTGTCAATCTTTCCGGGCATGTTTTTGCCAAGGACCTTGACATTTCGGATTTGAGCATTGACAACATACGGCAGATTGAAATGAATATGCCTGATGTAAAATTATCCGGCTACGATATAATTAATACTATAGGAGACGGCATAAACGCTTTCGCACAGGCCCATCCTATCAATTCATACAACGATATAATGACCAATGTTGGGAACAACATTATTGAATTCGTAAAACCTGCTAATAACAAAGAGAAGCCATACCTCATTTGCGCAGGAGACTCTTCTGAGATGTTCGTGTATAAACCACCAAACGCTTTGGCTCCGTTAAATGACGATTTATTTTTTAAACACAACAGAACAAACCTCGTTTACATTCGAGAAAACCCTCCTTTCGGCGGGTGGACTGACGTGGATGTTCACTTCGGAATGCGGGGAGGAATCCAGACCTTAGCGTATCACGACCAGACACCGGGGACAGGCGAGGCGCTGCGGTTGGTGCATGTCACAAATACAATAAAGCTAAAACCGATGAGCGCGACTGACAAACGCCTTTACATGTTCATGGATAGGACGATTGAACAGTATCAGGGCGGCCAGTTTGTGCAATTCGTATATGAAAAAGTGCAGGGTAGATGCGTAAAGCCATAACCGCCAGCTGTTCAACGGTACGCTGAAAAAGCCATCTGCCTCAAATCTCTCCTTAATCGCCGTAAGAAATGATAAAATTTGTTTTCTATGCTCAATTTTACGCGGGATTTTTATTTATCCCTTGTAATCGGCCTGCTGGCCGTAGATTATTTCCTTAACCTTCTGACAGAATATTTGAACCTCAAAAATCTGAAAACCGAACTGCCGTCAGAGTTCCGGGATTTTCACAATCAGGACTCCTACGCCCTCTCGCAGAAATACCTGAGAGAAAACACTGTTTTCGGGCTGATAACATCAAGCGTGTATTTGGCGGCGTATATTTTTTTCATATTGCTCGGAGGATTCAACTTCGCGGACGCTCTTGCAAGAAATTTCGGTTTTTCAGGCGTGCTTACCGGAGTGATATTCGGTTTGATTCTTAAAATCTTCTCGGATTTGCTGGATGTTCCCTTTGACGCGTACGACACCTTCGTAATAGAGAAGAAATACGGCTTCAACAGGACCACGCCCAAGACTTTTTTGCTTGACATGGCAAAAGAATGGGGACTCACTTTGATAATTGGCGCCCCCCTCTTCGCGGCCGTGCTCTACATTTTTGAACAGGCAGGGGCAGCGGCGTGGTTCTATGTGTGGCTGTTTATAACGGCCGCCGAAATTATCATTGTTTTCGTATCGCCGGTCCTGATTATGCCGCTTTTTAACAAGTTCCGGCCCCTTGACGATTCGGAGCTTAAAGCAGCCATAGAAAGTTATCTGGATTCCAATAATTTCAAAATTAAAGGCGTCTTTGTCATGGACGGGTCAAGGAGAAGTTCAAAAAGCAACGCGTTTTTCACGGGTTTTGGGAAATTCAGGCGGATAGCGCTTCTGGACACTCTCCTCGCCAAACACACCCGCCATGAAATCCTGGCCATACTGGGCCACGAAATAGGCCATTACAAGAAAAAACATCAGTTTGCTTTTTTTATAATGTCGGCCTGCCAGACGGGCATAATGCTTTATATTCTTTCTTTTTTCATCAACAACGGCCCTCTCTTTGCGGCGTTTAAAATGGAACGTCTTTCAGTTTACGCGAGTCTGGTGTTTTTCGGTTTTCTTTATTCGCCCATAAACATGCTTCTGGGCATGCTTACGAATTATCTTGCCAGGAAATTTGAGTTTGAAGCGGATTTTTACTCCGTATCCACGCTGAAGAAGCCGGAAGACATGATTAAGGCGCTTAAAAAACTGGCCGTGGACAACCTGGGCAACCTGACTCCGCATCCTCTCAAGGTTTTTCTGGAATACACGCACCCGCCGGCGCTGGAGAGAATAAAAACTATTAAAAAATACTCATGTTTATGAAAAAAAGGACAATTCTGCTGATTTTAGTTTTAATCCTCTCAACCGCCGCGTATTACGGATACCCTTTCCTGCTGAGGGCATGTCTCAATGTTTCCGGCGCCCTGCGCATCTCCCCGGAATTCAAGGACGCGGTTTTTAAACCGAATACCATGCTTTTCATAATACTCAAAAACGACGGAGAGATACCCGTGGCCGTGAAAAAAATAATTAATCCGTCGTTCCCCCTTAACTTCAGCGTGACCCCCCGCAATCTGATGCTCCCTGATTTACTGGCGCCCAAACTCCGGCTGGAAGTCCAGATAAATCAGCACGGTCAGATAGGGACTTTCAAAACCGGAGACATGAGGGGCGAATTGAAAGACCCTGTTTTTATCTTCTCCCGCGGATTACAGCTCGTAATAGACACAAAATATTAATTCCATTACAGCACTGCAAAAAGGTAACTGTTACCTTTTTGTCAAGAATTCCTGCCAGCCGCGGCGGAATTACCTATTAACGCATAGGCCTTTAGGCCCTTTAAGATTTCTGCATATGCGTTAAACTATATTCAGCCTCATCAAAAGGGGGGTTTATGAAGTGGGAAGAGATAACAAAACAATATGCAAAAGAAAGCTATCTCAATTTAAATTCAGGAGCGAGACTCAATAAAAACTGGACCAACCTGCTGCGCTCCACTGACAGGCTGGTGTGGCTTTTCATGCTGTCAAATAAGTCAAAGCTTTTGAAACAAAATTAAAAACATTTTCTTTTTACTGGTTACTGGCTACCGGTTACTGTCTTATTTTATCCTCGTTATCCCCATGTAAAAAAGCAGTATCCCGGCGAGAACGAAGAAGAAGCCCAGCTTTTCCCTGTTAAGGGCAAGCCTGGATTCATTTAAGATTGTTTCTTTAATCAGCCGGCTGACCCTCTCAATAAGACCTGGTCTGAGAATGAATCCGAGGCCGACGATTAAAAAAAACAAGCCTGAAAGAATTTTAATCAGCGGAAAAATCGCCATGGTTATAGATATTCATCGCCGCGTCTATTCCTTTTTCAAGGGCGCAGACAACCGCCTCTGCGCATTTCTCAAGTATCCGGGGAACGGCATTTTTCTGCTCCGGCATAAATTTCTCAAGCACGTAGTCTTTTGAATCAACTCTAGCGGGTTTCGGTCCTATGCCTATTCTGATTCTCGGAACGTCCCGGGTCCCGAGAAAATCAATCACTGACTTCATCCCCTTATGACCGCCCGACGATCCTTCTTTTCTGATTCTTATCCTTCCGAAATCAAGGGCGGTGTCGTCATAACATACCAGCGCTGACTCCGGGAGAATTTTATGGAATTCCAGAAAAGAGGCCAGCATTCTGCCTGAATCGTTCATGTAAGTCATGGGTTTAAGCAGGAATATCTTTTTTGAATCCGAAACGCGGACACCGGAATAGTCCCCCAGACCCTCCCACGATTTCCATGACGCCTTGGCGTCAGATTTCTGTTTTATCAAATCAACAAGCAGAAACCCGAGGTTGTGGCGCGTCATGGCGTATTTTTTGCCGGGATTTCCAAGTCCTGATACGGCAAGAATTTCCATCTACTGAGCCCACCTTATTTTTTCTTTTCCTCGGGCTTGGGATGCGGCTCTTTGGCCTTCGGCTGTTCCTTCCCGACTGTGGCAGGGCCGCCGGCCGGTTTGCCTGCGGCGGATTTCGCGTCAGCAGCGGGCTCCTCTCCCTCTTCCTCTTTCTTGCCTTTTGCTATGACCTCGGGCTCCTGAGTCTCTGCGCCGGGTTCTACTGTGGCCGGAGCTGCTTCAACAACCTCTTCTTTCGGCGCCACAACGCTGACTATGATATGCTCCGGATCATCCACAAGCTCGTAATCGCCGGTCGGAGCGTCTTTGACGCGGAGACTTGACCCTATGTGAAGCTCGGAAATGTTAATTTCCAGCTCTTTCGGTATTTTGGCAGGCAGACACATGACGTTCAATTCGCGCAAATTATGTTCAATTATTCCGGCCTGAACCTTGATCCCGTAAGCCTCGCCTATCAGCTTAACCGGCACCTTGACCTTAATCTTCTCGGTAAGCGCTATCCTCTTGAAGTCTATGTGGATGAAATTGCAGTCCACTACGTGTTTCTGCGCTTCCTTTATAATCACGTTATCCTGCTGATCGGCATAATTTATTTTTATAATCGCGTTTATATTCTTTTTTATTATGCCTGAAATTTCTTTTTCAGGCACGGCAAGGCTGACCGGCGGCTTTTTGCCCCCATAAATCACAGCCGGCACTTTTCCTTTTTTCCTTAAATCATTCAATGCGCCTCTGGTGGCATTGCCGTCTCTCAGTTCGGCGGTTATTTCTATCTTATCCATGTCTCCTCCGTTAGTTGAAAAGCTCGCTTATTGAATGTCCTGAATGGTTTCTTTTTATCGCCTCGGCGAGAAGACCCGCTATTGAAATTATTTTTATCTTCGGACTCTTCCGCCCGTCAACCGGTATGGTGTCGGTTATAATCAATTCTTCAATGGCCGATGCGTTGATTTTATCAAAAGCGTTTCTGGATAACACTCCGTGCGTGCAGAAAGCTATCACTTTGTTCGCGCCGTTTTCTTTTAATGCTATTGACACCTCGGTAAGGGTTCCGGCCGTGTCAACCATGTCGTCAAATATCACGGCCGTAGAATTTTCAACTGCGCCTATTACATTATAAACCGCCGCTTCATTCGGTCTGGGACGCCTCTTGTCTATTATTACAAGCCCCGCATCCAGATGCTTGGCAAAAGATCTCGCCCTTTCAACGCTGCCCACGTCCGGGGAGACCACGGTAACGTCCGGATATTTTTTTGATTTTATGTAATCCAGAAACACGGGCCTTGCGTACAGATGGTCCATGGGAATGTCAAAAAAACCCTGAATCTGCGCCGCGTGCAAATCCACGGCTATGACCCTGCTTGCCCCGGCTGAAGTTATGAGATTTGCGCGCGGCGCAAAGCGTCCATCATTATCAGAAGCTCCATCAGATTTTCGTTTACCGGAGGGCAGGTGGACTGAATCACGTAACAATCCGCTCCTCTCACGTTTTCAAGCACGTGAATGTCTGTTTCTCCGTCGGCGAACTTTCCCACGCGGGCCTTTGAAAGAGAAACTCCGAGCATGTCGCATATTTTTGAGGCGAGAGCGGAATTTGCGTTGCCGGAAAATACCTTAAGTGGTTCCTTCATGAAATCTGCTGTCACACCTGCACCTCCCACAAGATTTAAAATGTACCCGTCTCTAACAGGGTTATTCTGGACAGAGTTTATTATTTCACTAAATTTTATTTTACAAATTTTACTCTAACTTGGCTGCATTTTTCAATCCTTTTTGTCTTGATTAATTTGCGCCATATTCCAAATACTTTTATTTCACATAAGTATTTGTTTTCAATCCCATCCTTGACTCTATATGTATAATCAAAAATCCCTTTGATGTTCTGAGGCGCTGAAAATCTCGCAAAATCTATTTTATTGTCTTGTGTATCATAAACTGTTATTTCAACTTCATTGAATGTAAATGCCTCCACATTGACGCTGTCTTCATTCTCGTATATTTTAATTTCAGGCACTGTCGTCTCTTCTTTTTGTTCTTCCTCATTCTTTGGTTTTATTGAAACAGGAACCAGTTTACATGGAACTTCCAGTATTGATTGTCCGTTTAAACTCGCTTCAACCCCAAAATAATGCCCTCCTGCTTTGCTTTTCCCATTTATTTCTATTTTTGAATATGGCGCATAAATTACTGATTGTATTCTGCTTTCACCATTTATCTTAATTTCTCCAGCTTCTATTTCCTCTTTATCTTTTTTGTCGCTTTCTTCGTCTTTTTCCCTGTCAACAAAAATTACAAGATTGTAACTTGCGCCTTCTGTGTTGAATCCTGATTTTCCATCAACTTTTACTTTGCCTTGGCATAATATGTCAACATTCCCATTTATTATAACGTGTGATTCGCCGTTTATCTTAATTTCATTGAAATAATAAACTCCTGTTGAAAGTATTATTTTGTCTTTGTCATCTATTTTAAATTTCAAATCCTTGTCAAGAACAGATTTGCCTTTTTCTGTAAGAGGCAGTTTGTTGTTGTCATTGTTATTGATTACATACCTTGTAATTTGCTCTAAATTTATTGGATATGTGCTAACTGTAACAGTTTCTTTTATTAATTGACCTATTACCTTGCTTTGAGCATCAATCTTTATAGTTTCGAAGTAAACATTTTCATGAATTATTGATTGACCGTTTAAATCAACTTCTTTGGCATAAACATTGCCATATACATTTACATGGCCATTTATTTCCATTTCATTATTGCTTAACACATTGCCGGCTACTTGCGCCTGTCCATTGATTTTTACTTCATCTAACCCTATCAATGCATAATCAAATATTGCTGTAACAAATACTGTATAAGTCTTTGTCTGCTCTCTGTTGCCTGCATTATCTATGCTTCTGAATTCAATTGTGTGTTTGCCTTCAACACTTATGCTGAAACTTGAATTATAAACAGTAAAACTTCCTGAATCTATCCTGTATTCAGTGAATTTAATACCAGAGGCGCTATTGTTTATTACAGGGTCAAATGCTTTAAGAGTTATTGGCGTTTTTGGAGAGACATATTGTGTGCCAAATGCATCGAATTTTGGCTCGCTTATTGAAATTTCTGTAACTGGTGAAGTATTGTCAACTGCAATGACTGTGGTTTTTACTTCTTCTGTGTTTTCTACAATGTCTTTGGCAAAATACAATAAATCATACAATCCATCAGAATAATTCTTTAGATTAAAACTCTCTGTTTTAAATATTTGGCCAGAAACAGGCTCTACGTTTGTGGACACTGTCCATTCAGGCTGGATGTTCGTTTTCCAATGTATGCTTTTAACACCCATTCCCTGATTATCATTTACTTCAATCAAATCATCAATTGCAGATAATCTTATAGGAGTTACAAAACTCAAATAAATTTTGGTTTCTGTTGTATATTTTGGCTCTCCTATTTCTAAAACAGTGCGAGGGGGCAAAACATCATAGATTATTTCAAAGGAAGGTGTTGTAACAAAAGAACTGTTCCCTGCCCAGTCAGTCGCTTCAATCGTTAATCTCCACATGCCTGGCAAAAGATTAACCGGCACAAGAACGTCTCCGTTTCTTACATTAATTACAATGCCGTCAATGAGATGGGTTAAATAAGCCTTTGCAATCGGAGCAGGGTCGGCATTATCTGT
>JACQWV010000126.1 GCA_016209085.1 Elusimicrobiota bacterium | reverse complement strand
TCCGAGTGACCCAGATAACGCTGCACGAGTTTGGCGTTGCCGGTTCTTCTTAACAGGTTTGTGGCGGCGGTGTGCCTGAGCGCGTGCGGCGTAAAATTGCCTTTGATACTGGCTTCTTTGAGCCACTTTTTAAAATCTCTTTGCGCCTGGCGTGCGCTGAGCCGGCCGCTTTCCCTGGAAACAAACAGCGGCGCGTCCGGCACTATGCTTTCGCCTTTGCGCCGCTTGAAGTGAAGAAAATATATTAGGTGTTCCTGCAGGGCTTTGGGTAAATAAACTGTTTTTACCCGTTCCAGTTTTTCGCCGTCACGAGTCCAGCCTTTCACTTTTACTTCAATTTTCGCACGTTCTACGTCTTCAACATTAAGCCGGAGCGCTTCGCTTATCCGCAACCCTGTAACAAGCATGAGGCGGTAAAGCATGTGAGCGCGTTCCGCGTCTTTACGTTTACTGAGAACATTCAGCAGGGTTTCTTCTTCTTTGGAATCAAGACACTTAATATTCTGGCTCATTGTAATGGCTCCGCGGACCTGGTTGCTTGTAATTCAAGACATTTCTTTTCACCGTCCAGCCTGGCCACAAGCATCCAGTCGTAAATGCCTTTTTCAATGGATACTATCATCTGCCTGCCGTCAGCGGTTTTTTGCGTGTTTAATTCTTTCATGGCTTTTTTAAACACATTCTTTCTCCCGGTTTTATCGTTATGCCATGCGGCCGCCGGCAGGGAAAGCTCTTTTATAAGGTCTGTCAGAGTTTTACTGTATTCTCTGCCATCAAGACTGATTAATATTGGTTCTATAAATAACCTTATCAGGAATGCTAATTCACTGTGAATATGTGCTATCTCTATAGGCCGGCTTACAGCATGGCGCTCTAAAAGTTGGATACTGAGCGGTGTTGAAAATTTAATTTTTAGGACGGTTTCTGTCTGTCCGCGCTTTTTCCTTTCGACTAGTTCAACATCCCCAAGCAAGCTGAATCCGTAGCCGGTTATGTTTTTTAGATTTAATCCAGATAAATCCAGGTAATATGGCATCGTCTTAAGGTCATAAACCATTTTTGTGAGCCAAGTTAATTGTTTGCCGCCGAACGTTTTCCAGTTTAAGACCTTGGCAAGTTCCCTTATTGAGACATAACAATAACAGGTAACGGCGCCAGAAGGATAAGTATTTTTCATACAACCTTGATCAACCCAGATCTTTTCTATTGCAGCCAGTATTTTTGCGTGTTCTGCCGTTAAAATACCTCGCTCCCGGTCGCCTGGTTTAATCTGGCCGCGAAATAATGGAATAATGGAAGTTTCCCCATCAAGCGTTCTGAATTTTGCAAGAACTTTATCAGATTTGGCTTTGTTGGTGGAAAGCGTGAAAAATGATGAATTAATGAAAGTAGCCCATGGAATGATCCCTTTTCTGTAAGGCATTTCCATTTTACTTTGTTCAACTTTCCCTTGTTCTTCAATCGGCCGAAGGTTGGTAAAAAGTGTTAATTGAGTGTCTTCAAAATAGGTTCTAATCTTTTCTTGATGAGCTGAAGGGTTAAATTCTTTTTTTTCTTTATTTTTATCAAGCTGTCTTTTTAATAAGGCTGTCAGGTATTTGGCTGGATTATTGATTTGCCGGGTTTGTATCTGATATTTTAGTTCACCCAATTCCTCGGCTACTACTGATTCCCCCAGTTCCCTTAAAGCCTTCTCAAAAAAAGGTTTACTTTTGGGATCCTTGGTTATTTTGATTATTTTATCTATTAAATAAGATGTCATTTTTTTGCTCCTTAAAAAGAAGTTATTAACAGGGTCTTTACAAAAATCGTTAACGATTCTAATCGTTATATTCTTACCGTTATTCTACAGCCCTGTTTTTCATTGAGGACAGGCAAACCCATATAACATAGCTTTCAAACCCATATAACATAGCTTTGAAGTATTTTCAAACCCATATAACATACCTTTTTGATTCTGGCTATACTCCTGTTAATAACTTATAACTACTAAAAGCAGGTTTAATTTAATAAAAATATTCCTAAACACTCAAGTGTTTAATTATCAAGTCTTCAATCGTACGCGACACCGGGATCCCAACATCAACCCGGCGTTGCCAGAGCAACTTGGAAGCCTTTTGTGAAATGTAGACGGTTTGCTTTACTTTACCTACTGCCGGATAACCGCCCCGGGCCTTTTCCTGTGGACCCTTCTTCTCTACC
>JACQWV010000123.1 GCA_016209085.1 Elusimicrobiota bacterium | reverse complement strand
TACCAGCAAAGCGTTTCAAAGATTTTTAAATAAATACGGAATAATAGGATATCCGATCCGTGCAAGAGCGCCGTGGACCAACGGCCGAGTAGAACGCGACCATCAAGAAATACAGAACTGGCTTATTCCGGTTAATAAAGATATAAACCTCAAAGAGATGGAAAAAGAAGTAGACGAAGGCATGCTGATGTTAAACAACATAAAACCGAGAGCAGTTTTAATTTACAGGACATCAGCCGAAGTGTATTTCCACAGCGATGGGGTTGAAGAAGTAGACAGAGTTTTGTTTGCGGCGGAACTTGAAGGAATTAAGCAAAGACTTTGGCCGCTGACAGGCGAGAGGCTGCATAGAAAAGCAGTTAGAGAGCTGCTTAAGAAACGGTTGTTGTATGAAGAGTGGGATGAAGCGAATAAAGAGGCTAAAAGTGCCAACAGAATTGAGGCTTACAATGTTTCATTTTGAATTAGACAGCACACACTACAAAAGTTTTAGAATATCTAACATATTACGCCCTATATATATCCTGAAAGCCTTCTTATAACCCATTCCGCGCAGAAAAGAATAAAAATCAGAAAAAACATGAATTCCCGGTTCCAGAGCTCAAATCTGTAGACAATCCTCTCCGAATATGCGGGAACCGCATTTTCAGAGAGTTCCCTGATCCCAGCATTTTTGAGATTATAATATTTTCCGTTTGTTTTTAAAGCAAGCGCCTTTAAACCCGCCGAGTCCGGCGGGATAAATTCAGACATCGGGCTTGCGGCTTCAAACGAAATTTCGTCCTCGCCCAGAATTTTTTCTCCTGTTTTCACCACCGCCCTGATGCTCTGTTTCCCGTAAAATACGGGATAGATTTCGGTTTCATAAATACCCGGCTCTTTTAATCTGAAAACCAGCGGGTGATAATTGCCGGAATATTTAAGATGCGCGTAAATCTTAAGATTGTCTTCTTTTACGGGATTATAATTTTCGTCAAGGACCCTCATCCTTGCAAGATTAGAAGTCCCTTCTATAACGCTCAGTTTTATTTTTTCAAGCTCAAGAGATCCTGTCATCCCGCTGATTGCGCGGGACCAGAATGACTGGTAGAATCCGCTCAATTTCCAAACGCGTCCTTCCTGCATTTTCCATCTCCACGTTGAGGGGCTTGCCATGGCCATCACCCTGCCTTTTCCGAACTTTTTTAAAACTGCAAGGGGGCCCGTTTTGTCTTGGGTTTTGTATTTCAGTATCGTTTCCGCGTCCGGTTTGGCCTTCTCAAACAAATTAAGGCCTTTAAGAGCCTGTATCATGTTCCAGAGGCCGAGGGAATCCTTCCATGAACCTGAAATTTTCGTAAAAGGATGCTCCAGAGGCTGGACTTCAAAAATTTCTTCCGAGTAATCCCCTGCGTTAGCGAGCTCTACGGGAAGCATTTCCCTGAACGCTTCAAAACCCGCATAATTTCCGGACCCGAAAGCATCCTGACCGCCTATTACCAGAAGACTGCCTCCCTTTTTCACGAATTCCCTGAGAGACGCCGCATACTTATCCTGCATGCCGAACCTGTTGAAGCTGAAATTATGAAGTATGAACAGGTCAAAATGCGATATGTCCTGGAAAAATATTTCATTGGCAGGGAAAGGTATGAGCGAGAGTTCGGAATCCGTCACTCCTACAGCGTCTTCCGGATTCCTCAGAATCACAAAAGAAACAAGCTCTATATTCCGGTTGGTCTTGAGAAATTCCCTGAGAGCGGCGTATTCAAAGGAAGGTCTTCCGCAAAGATACATTACCCGGGTTTTCTCGCGAATTGCTTCCACATTCGCTCTTTTGAAATGCCTGCATGACCGGTCTGACGCGTCGGAAACGCAGGCTTTGTAGCGTTTTGTGCCGACCCCGTCAACCTTTAAAGTAAAAGTGGATTCCAGGGTCTGGAAATCGCCGGGCGCGATCCGGCTTTCTTCCGCCAGAACCGCGTTGTTCTCGTCCCTCACGGATATGGTTATCTTCCGGCTCCCGTATCCCCTGGCTTCAGTCAGAACAGAAACTCCGAACGGTATGTGAACGAACGCAAACCCGGGCACTTTGACGTCTTTTATCCTTAATATTTTTTTGAAGACTTCGTCTCCGACGCCGATAAAATCAACCTTTACCCCTTTTAATTCCTCAGACAGACTCAAATCTGCTTCAGAAAGGGAAAGGCCGTCGGTTATAACCCAGATATTGTTTATTGCGGCGGCGTTTTCCGATAAAACCTGTTTTATTGAATCCTGAAGACTGGATTCATAGTTGGATATAACGGGGAGAGCGGAAGAGGACAGTTCAAGCCGGTGCGCTTTGTCGGCATACCCGTAATATCCGGGAGAGAAATTTTTTTCAATTTCTATCTGGTTTTTTAAAATCCACCTGACCGCTGATTCATATTTCGGTTTTCCCGCTCCTTCCTTGGCGGGCCCCCGCATGTGCGCGGATAAATCCAGAAGCGCCGCGAGATTCGGCTTTACCGGAATCTTTTCCTGTTTGACGAGATAAGGCCTCAGAATAAGAAAACACGCGATTAAAACAGCGGAATATCTCAAGGCTTTTAAAACAGGCGTTATCCCGGAACGTCTTGCAAAAAAATAATATAAACCCAGGAATACCGCCGACACAGCCACAAACCGCCATTCGTCAGATATAAAAAATTTCATAAATGATTACACAGATTACATTTATTTCCTTATCACCTTATAACCTTATCACCTTTTATTGCTGCCGCCGGCGTCAATGATTCTCAGCTTTTCAAGAATGTACGGCTGATGAACTGCATCCGACTTATACGAACCTGTCATGGAATACATGATGATGTTTATAAACAGTTTCCTGCCCATTGCTCTCTGCTCTTCCCCGCCTGGAATGCACGGGTGCAGATAATTGCCGAAACTGTCTTTGAGCCACATCCCTAACAAGTCGTTTTTGACGTAAATTACGGCTGCCCTGCCGCCGTATTCTACTGTCTCCGGAACGCTCTGCCAGGCAAACCTGCCTGCCGGACCGTTTATCATAAAAAAACTTCTCAGAAGAGGATGTTCTTTCCGGACAAAAGCAAGCTCTGAATCAGGCATTATGAGTTTCAGGGTTCTTCTGACCCATGAGTCAAAATCCGTGTATTTTGCGCCGATTCTGTCGTTGATGAAAATGGTGCCGCCTGATATTAAATACATCCGCAGAGTCTGGATTTCGGAATAATCAAGGCTCCCGGGAGCGGATTTGCATGAAAGCAGCAGGAACGGATGTTCAAAAATTTCCGCATCGGAAATCTTTAACGCTTTTTTAACTCCCTCCGTGTCAATGCTTGTGGTATCGGCCAGATATTTAAGAACGCCCTCTATGATTTTGCCGTCGCTGCCGCATTCGGCTTTAAGATCAAGTTCCGCCCATTCAAATTTCTGGGCATATGCCATGCAGGAGTGGAAAATTAAAATATATAGGGCTAGTTTAATCTTTAACATATTTTCTGCTCCCCAGAACGAATTCAACAAGAGAACAAACCAGACCGAGTATAAGCATTATCTGCCATATCTCGGTTCCGTAAGCGGCCGCAGTGAAATCAGCCAGAGGGTCGTTTATATTGATTTTTTTCCAGGGGGGGGTATCCTCGGTTTCAAGCAAGCTTTCGCCTGTGCTTCTGTCAAGATTAACCGCAAAAGAACCCTCCACTACTGCTCTGGAGGGCAGGCCGCTCTCTGCTCCGGAAGTCTTCCATCGGTAAATCCCGCAGACATCCGTCAATTCATATGAAAAATTCCCTCCCTCGGAATATACGTGATTTGTCTTCCCGTCAGGAGCCGTTATCTCTATTTTTGACATGCTGGAATTTTTAAGCCTGCCGTCAAATTTTTCGCCGGCAAAAATCATGTTTTTTTTAAGACTGAAGTCCATGTTCAGGGCATGCGCAAGACTTGAAAAAAACCATTTGGCGAAGACCGGCTTTACAGCCATATCGGAAAATTCCAGGTCAAGAGAGGATGTCCACAAGAGCAGTATCCCTCCGGTTGTGGATTTTTTTAAAATAAGAGCAGGATATCTGACGGCCCCGTCCGAGAAATTCCATATCGCGGCATGCGGACTCTCAACGGGGAAAAACCTGGCGGCAGAAACTTTTCCGACTTCGTAGTTTGAAAAATCAAATTTATCAAAAAAAGGGTTTTCCTTATTTTCTTCAAGAAAAACCTTTTTTGAAACGGCCGCGGCTGTTTTAATTCCCATCATGCTCTCAACCGTCCGCATTCCGTATTTATCAACGCTTGACGGAATCAGCCAGAGAAGCCCGGGGCCGGAGAGTTTTTCCTTAAACCGTCCGTTAAACGCGTCCAGACCGCATAAAATGACAGCTGAATAATTCTCAAAAGCAATTCCCTCTGCCTTTGAAGCCTCCATGGATTCCAGTTCAAATACAGAGCTTTCTTTTACTCTTTCAAAAAGCTGTTTTATAAAATATCCGCCGTAACCCGGCTTTATTGAAACCGGATTTGCCCAGACCAGCAGAATCCGTTTTTTTACCGCAGGCTTTGAGAAAGAATAAAAATACTCGTTGTCTTCCGGAAGAGCGTCATGGTCCGCAGTCAGTTTTCCGTTCAAATCGCCGCCTTCAAGCGGAATTTCAAAAGTAAGAATGGAAAAATTTTTGCCGTTAAAAACGGCTTTACCGAAGCGGGCGGCTCCGCCGCTTTCAATCTTCATTTTCAAAACGGCAAAAGACGAGGTGGAGGAAAGGACCTCCGAGTTTATTTTGATTTTTTCTCCGAAGGAGCCCGATTTATAAAGCCCGGATTCGTCGTCAATAGAGTCCGCATGG
This sequence comes from Elusimicrobiota bacterium, assembly GCA_016209085.1. Taxonomy (GTDB): domain Bacteria; phylum Elusimicrobiota; class Elusimicrobia; order Elusimicrobiales; family UBA9959; genus JACQWV01. The sequence goes on along the minus strand of JACQWV010000123.1, from coordinate 18,505 downwards.
ATTTTTTCAATCCAGAAATTGTTTTCAGGTTTTTCAAAAAAAAGACCCATTACAGCCGTCTGGGAATCATAATTGGATAACCGGGACAGGTCGTTTCCTGATTTGCGGAAACCGTCCATGGAAGAATCAGAAGCCACAAATATGATTTTTTTTCCGTCTTTCTCTTTTGAGAGAAATTCATAGGCCTTCTCAAGAGCGGCTTTATAATCCGTGGTTTTTGAGCCGGGCATGGAATTGCGTATTTTTTGACGGATATTTTCAAAGTCCGAGCTCCATGCAAGCTCCGGACCCTCCAATGAATCCGAAAAAAAACCGAAAGCGGCTCTATCATCCCTGTTTAAACTCTTCAATGCGGCAGAAACCGCTTTAACGGAAAATCCGTACCGGTCTGCGCCGAGAAAACGGCATTTCATTGAATAGGAACGGTCTATTAAAAAAACGACTCTGAGCGGGCCGCCGGAATAAGAATTAGAAGGAAGCAGGTTCCGGAAAAACGCAAGATTCGCAACCGGTCTTGAAAAAGCGGCTAGTAAAAAACACAAGGCAAGACATCTCATCAAAAGGATAAGCCACTTGCTGATTCTGATTCTGTTCAACCGCCTGAAATAAACCTCCCTGAGAAGAAAAAGACTGCTGAATTCAATTTTAAGGCTCTTTTTTGCAAAAAGCAGATGAATGAGAACCGGAGCCGCGCTTAACGGAAGAAACCACAAAAAAGAAGGATTAAGAAAAGACATTTTAAGTAAGTGTTATGAATTTTTCAATTATGCCGTCTATCCTCATGTCGGTGAAAGCCGGAAAGTAACGCGTTCTGGGCGTCGTATAAAGAGTTTTGCACAATTTAAGCCATTTTGAAAATTCCGCATTATACGAATCCCTGACGTAATCCGGCACGATCGGCATTTCCACGTTCGTTTCCATATCCAGAAAAGTCAAAGGCCCTTTCCATGGAATGTCTTTTTCAAAACCGTCAATAACGTGAAAGACATAAGTCCGTATTTTTTTCGTGCCGATGATTGCGGAGATTGACGCGATTTTTTCGGATTCAAACATTAAATCCGAAAAAACGACAAGCACCGAGTTTTTTTCCATTTTGCTGACATACAGCTTTAAATCTTCAAGAGGAATTGAATCCCCCGACGGATTTGTTTTTTCCAGGACCGAATCAAAGAATGCCGCGTGTTTAAGAGACGCTCCGGGCGGGATTTCGCGATTCAGCGAGCCGCTCATACAGTAAAGACCGCAATAATCGCCTTTAATGAAGCAAAGACACGCAAGCGACATAAGAAGCCGCGCCGAGTATTCCCATTTTGAGAAAGCCGCTCCGCTCCCTTTAAAATTCATTGAACCGGACGCGTCAGCAAGAAAGTGGATTACGGCCGCCTTTTCCTCTATGAATTCTTTTATGAAAAGGCGGTCTCTTTTGGCATAGACCTTCCAGTCAATAAACCTCGTGTCGTCTCCAATGGCATAATGCCTGTACTCGGCGAATTCCTGGCTTATTCCCTTGCGGCTGCGGCTCGGATGCTCCCCGCTCAGAAGACTCTCGGAATTAACGTTGAGACCCGAATATTTGAAGGATTTTATCCTGGCAAGCGTTGCGTCATCTATGAATTTCATATTAAGTTACAAGTCTCAAGTCACAAGTCTCAAGTTTTAAGTTATTTGGCGGCCTTTTTTTCTGTGCGCTATTCTTTAATAAACTCTTTCAGTTTATTAATGTTTCTGTCTCTTATCTCTTTTTTAGAAGGGTCCAGCTCGGCCATTTTTTCCCAATCTTTTGCAGCTGATTTATAATCCCCGGTTTCCGCCCGTATCCTTCCCCGTAAATCATAATATTCAGGCCGGCCGGCTTCCGATTTCATCGCCTTTTCAAGCGCGCTGACGGCTTTATCCTGCTCGTTTACCCTGAAAAAATTTTTTGCCAGCGCATAATAATGAACGGAATCAGATGAAATTTCCGTAGAGGTGAGGGCTAATTCCATGTCATCTATGGCGCTGTAAAAATTTCCGGCTTTTTCGTATGCCTGGGACCTGGCAATATAATAATGAGCGGAAAGCGGTTTTATGCTCAGGGCGGAATTGAAACTTTCCAGCGCTTTTGAAAAATTTCCCGTGTCAAGATGTATTTTTCCGGAAATGTAATGAGCGATATCCTTCCTGGAATCCAGATTCAAAGTTTTAGCGGCGTCGGCCAGAGCGGCCCGGTAGTTTTTCATCCTGTAATTTATGTCCGCTCTGTCAATGTAAAAATCCGGATTGCGGGGTTCAAGAGCCGTAAGGCTGTTATAGTCTATGAGAGCTTTTTCATATTCCCGGAGTTTTATATACGCCTCGGCTCTTAAAAAATAAGCATCCGCGTCCGTGCTGTCTTCCAGAACCGCTTTGGAAGAAAATTCAATCTGCTTTTTTAAATCTCCGAAATGCCTTCCGTGTATCACGGCTTTGAGCGCATAAGCAGACCCTTCAGGAAAGCCCAGTTTCAGAACCATGTCAAGATCCTTGAGGGCGTCGTTGAAATTGCCGCTTTCAAGATGAGCTTTAGCCCTGTAAAAATACAGCAGTCCGTTTTTAGGATGTAAAGATATGTATTCATTAAGAAGTTCTTTTAAAGCTTTATAATCCCCGGATTGCATCAAATTTGTTATTTTTTGGGAATCAATGGCTGTTTTTTGTTTTGCCTGTTCTTTTGGGCGGGTATTGCACGCAGTAAACCCCCACCCCGATATAATCGGGGTGAGGGTAAATTGCAAGACAAGAAGAATACATAGCGTAAACATGGTTATATTTTTTCAAGCAGCATTTTTATGATATGGTCCGGGCTGATTCCCTCAGCCTCAGCCTGAAAATTCAGAACTATTCTGTGCCTCAAAACAGGCAAAGCTGTTTCCATTATATCTTCTTTTGAGACGGCGAACCTTCCGCTCATAAGACACCGGGCCTTGGCAGCCAGAATCAGAGACTGGGAAGCCCTCGGACCCGCTCCCCATAAAATCCACTTGTTCACGAAATCAATAGATCCCGTCCCGGGACGCGACAATCTGGCTATTTTAACGGCATAATCAAGCGTAGAGTCGGAAACAGGAACTTTCCTTACGATGTTTTGAAGCGAAACGATGTCTTCGGCGCGCAGAATTTTCCGGAGATTTGCGGAATAATCGCCGGTCGTCCGGCTGACTATCTGCTTCTCTTCATTTTCGTCCGGATATCCGATGTTTACCTGCATGAAAAATCTGTCCAACTGGGCTTCCGGAAGCGGGTAAGTGCCTTCCTGCTCTATCGGATTCTGGGTGGCAAGAACCATGAACGGCAGTTGCAGCGGCAGGGTCCGTCCTGAAACAGTGACCCTGTATTCCTGCATGGCCTGAAGGAGAGCTGACTGGGTTTTGGGAGGGGTCCGGTTTATTTCGTCGGCCAGGACTATGTTGGCGAAAACAGGGCCCTGTATGAACTTTATTTCCCGGCCGCCGGCCGCCGGATTTTCCTGAAGTATTTCATAACCGACGATGTCTGACGGCATTAAATCCGGAGTAAACTGGATTCTTGAGAACTTCAAATCAAGTATTTCCGATATCGTGGAAACCAGAAGAGTTTTGGCGAGGCCCGGCACCCCGACAAGCAGGACATGGCCTTTTGCAAAAAAAGCAGCCAGTATCTCATCAACTACTTTTGCCTGTCCCACTATGACTTTTTGAATCTGCTCAAAAAGCTGCGTTCTTCCCTTTATCAGTTTCTCGGCAGCCTCCATGTCCTTTTTGTTTTCCATAAAACATCTCCGTTCCGCTGGCTGATTATCAGCCAATTATACTGAAGAAATAATTATATGATTTTAAGACAGAAAAGTTTTTAAAAAAGTGCAGGGCTGCCTTTTTGGGGGGTAGGGTGCGTAGAAAATATAAGGATTGCCTCCCTCACCGCTTGAGTTGAACCTTAAAATTATAACTTTAGCTGAAAATCTTCCATAAAAAAAGGGCTGCCTTTTTGGGGGGTAGGGTGCGTAGAAAATATAAGGATTGCCTCCCTCACCGCTTGAGTTGAACCTTAAAATTATAACTTTAGCTGAAAATCTTCCATAAAAAAAGTGCAGGGCTGCCTTTTTGGGGGGTAGGGTGAGGGAGGCAGCCCTGACAAAATTATTTTAGCAGCTATTTTGACTTTTGTCAAGGGGGGGCGCTTAGGCGCTTAGCGATTAGTTTGATTTCCTCATCAAAATTATTTATAATCTTCTAAATTTAAATATTTAGCCCGTTTTCTCTTATTTATCTTGATACTGAGGCAAACATAAATTATGTTTGCCTCAGTATCAGGGAAAAGCGGGGGCAGGGGAAACCATCCGGAAAATGCATAAGCGAATATTGCTTGTAGTTGACGACGACCCCAATGTGGGTCTGCTGATATCGGCTATTTTCAAGAAATATAATTATAACGTCGTAACGCTTTACACGGGAGAAGAGGTTCTGGATTTCCTGCAATCCAACAAACCGGACGTCATTTTACTTGACCTTAAAATGCCAGGACTTGACGGCTATACTCTGTGCAGGAAAATAAGGGAAAATCAGGAGACCGGAAACATCCCTATTATAGTCTTAAGCGGAGTTTCGGAAATAGACGCAAAAGTGACGACAATAGAGCTCGGAGCCGACGATTTTATAACAAAGCCTTTTGACGTAAGGGAATTAAGAGCGAGGATTAACAGAATAATCAAGCGGAAAGCCACGGATACATCCCTTAACCCCCTGACACACCTGCCCGGAAGCCCCGCGATAGAAGAGGAAGTGCAAAAAAGGATTTCTGCATCAAACCCTTTTGCTCTTGCATACGTTGACGCGGACAATTTCAAGGCATACAACGACGTATACGGATACGCCAGAGGAGACGAAATAATAAAGAAAATCGCAAACATAATAGCGGAAAACATCAAAACCTACGCCTCTGAATGTTTTGTCGGACACATCGGCGGAGACGATTTCATCATAATTTCAAAACCCGAAGAGGCGGAGGCGATTTCAAAAGGAATTACCGAAGAATTTGACAGGGAAATCCCCGCTTTCTACAGCGAGGAGGACAGGAAACAGGGCTTTATAACGACCGTTGACAGGCGCCAGAAAATAAGGCATTTTCCGCTGATGTCTCTTACCATAGCCATAATCGTTCCGAAAACCGCAAAACATTATGCAAAAATAGTTGAAATCCTGAGCGAATTGAAACGCTATGCGAAATCCATGCCGGACAGGAAAGGAAGCATCTTCGTCAAGGACAGGCGAAACTGAGAGATGGAAACGGATAAATTCATAAATACGACTTTTGCCGGCTGCAAAATCATTGAAAAACTCGGGCAGGGCGGAATGGGCGCGGTTTACAAGGCCCATAACGCCGGACTTGACAAAATCGTATGCATAAAAATGCTTTCCACGGAACTTGCCCGGGAATCCAGAAACGTGGAGTTTTTTCTGCGTGAAGCGCGCTCGGCCGCAAAACTTGACCATCCGAACATAGTCCAGATATACCACTTCGGCCAGGAAAACGGCCAGTATTTCATAATAATGTCTTATGTGGAGGGAAAAAGCCTTGCGGACATAATCTCCGAAGGCGGCCCTCTTCCCGTAAGCGAAGCCACGAGAATAATAGTGGACATCCTGGAAGCCCTTGAACACGCTCATTCAAAATCAATAGTCCACCGGGATATAAAACCCCAGAATATCCTGATTTCAAAAGACGGCCAGATAAAACTCGTGGATTTCGGCCTGGCGCGGAGCATAACCGAAGAAAAACAGCTTACTATCGCCGGAGAACTCGTGGGCACCGCTTACTTCATGTCTCCCGAACAGGGCCTTGCCCAGAAAGTGGACCACAGAGCGGATTTATATTCCACCGGAGCCACTTATTATTATATTCTGATGGGGCAATACCCTTTTGAAGGCAAAACATCCCTTGAAGTAATTCATAAACACATAACCGAAACTCTCCCGAATATAGCCCTGAGAAAACCTGAAATACCCTTATGGGTTTCCAAAGTTATTGAAACGCTAATGAGAAAAAAACCCCAGGACAGGTACCAGACTGCAGGGGACGCGGTTGACGATATATTGAAAAACGTCTCCGCCCCAAGGAAAAGAGCCGACGGCTCGGAAAGAACTCTGAATATCCCCTCAATCACGGAAAAAATAAAAGAGGAAGAGCCGGAACCCGGGGAACCGGAAACGCCGGACGGGATAGTGATTGACCGCTACAGCATTGAAGAACAGGTTGCTAAACCCAAACAGGAGGCGAAAGCAGAACCGGCTGCAAAGCCTTCAAAGCCCGTGAAAATCCGGTCCGACGTTTCCATTAACTTCATGAAGTTAGCGGGCCACATTGCGTTGACGACGGCCGTCCTGGCATGCTTTCTGACGGCCGGCGTTCTTCCCTCAAACCTCACCCGGGCGATGGGTCCCATATTTTCAAATCCGCTTTCCTCGGCTTTATTGATTCTCCTGGGCATGGCCGGTTTTGTGTGGGCGCTGGTTTTGAAACCTTTTAAATTCACCGGTTTCTACGCGGCGGCAGCCGTTCTTCTGATGTTTTTCTCTTATCTCGGCGGAACAATCGTGGAATATCCTCCCGATATCTCGGGCATTTTTGCAAGAATCTACCATACCATTTTGCTGACTCTGGCGAATCTGGCCGCAAAGGATAACCTTATAATTTATTCCGTTTTCTTTTACTTCATAGGCTCAAAACTAAGCCTGAAAAAAGCATGGACAAGTAAATTCCCCGGATTTTTAATTTCAGCGGCAGGAATAGCGTGCGCGTACGCTTATTTCAGGCTCCCGGCTCAGGACACGGGAAACGCGGCGTTCCTGATTGCGTCGGTCCTTTTGTTCGGAGCCGGCATGGCAGCCGGAGTCATGCAAAAAGAATTTTCTTTTATCTGGAACCCTTATCTGCTTTTTCTTGCCTCAAACGCCTCAATCGCTCTTTTTCTGTCTCTGCCGCAGATTGAAGTCATTAAAATTCACAAAATAAAAGAAGACCGGACAAATGTTGAAAAACTCAGAAAGGAAGATTACGCCAAAAAACTGCAGGGTATCCAGGCATCTGAGGAAAATTACATACCTGAATACGATTCCGAGGGAAGGCCCATAGAAAAACCGAAAACAAAAATCAACGTCAATCAAGAGATAAAACCGACCCCTGAAAACGAGCTTAAAAACCAGGCCGTAAAGGAATATCTCCGGTACAACGTATTCAAATTCAGGGAAAACGCAGGCAAAAGCGGAGGGTATCTGCTTATTTCTCTGTTTTTGCTGCTGCTGTTAAACGTAAATTTTTTTGAAGAAATAATTTATTTCTATAAAAAAGTGAGGTACTTGGAATGAAAAAATTCATCTTCTCAAACTTTTTGTGGGGAATCGCGCTGACTCTGCTCACGCTTTTTTTCTATTTTACTTCCAGCGGCATTGAAACAGCTGAGCTTAAATTTTACGACTTCCGCTCCAAAATAAGCTCCAGAGAGCCGGCAAAAAGCGACATAGCGATAATAAAAATAGACGACGAAAGCCTCTCCAAAATAGGCAGATGGCCGTGGCCGAGGTCCAGAATATCCGACCTGCTGGTTTATCTTTCAAGCGAGAACGCCAAACCTTCCGTGATAGGGCTCAACATACTCTTTTCAGAGCCTGAAATGAACAAGGAGATGGAAATAGCGGGCTTCTTGAAATCCAAATATCTTGAGCTTGTCGCAACGAAAAAAATCAAGGAAATTTCAAAAGAGCCGGAATTTCCGGCAGTAGTTGAAAAAATAATGCAGGACATGGATAACGATTCCAGACTTACAGACGCCATACGGAAAACGGGCAATGTGGTCCTGCCTATGACTTTTCAAATCCAAGACGTGCTTTCAAAGCCCAAAGAGCCGGGAGAAAATCTTAAAAAGTTCGCCCTGTCAGTGTCTCATTCCATCACGGACGCGCAGATTTCCGTAGAAGGCTCGGACATTACGGCGCCCATTGAACAATTCATATCGTCCGCCGCAGGAATCGGCCATGTAAACATGTTTAACGACCTGGACGGAGCCATAAGAAAAGAATATCCGTTCATCCCGTATCTGGAAAGCTTTTATCCTTCGTTTGCTCTTGAAATAGTGAGAAACCATCTCAAACTGAAAAACACGGACGTTGTGATAAATCCAGGAAAGACGGTTTCAATAGGCAAAACCGAAATCCCTCTTGACATGGAATCTTCTCTGCTGATATCGTTCAATACCAATAAACCGGCTTTCAAATCGTACTCTTTTTACGATGTGATAAACGGGAAGGTGGTGCCTGAAGCGTTTAAAGACAAAATAGCGCTTATCGGTCTTACGGCCCAGGGGCTGGGCAGTCTTTATGTCACGCCGATTGAGAACAACCTGCCTGCCGTGGAATTTACGGCCAATGCGGTTGAAAACATGCTTAACGGATATTTTATAACCAGGCCCGAGTGGAGCAGAAACGCGGAATTGGGACTTATATTATTTACCGGCCTTTTCATAATTCTGCTTCTTCCCCGGTTAAAAGCATTCATGGGCGCGCTCCTGGCCGGATTGGTCCTTGCCGGCTTCGTCTTCGCGGGCATATACATGTTCGTGAATCAGGGGCAGTGGATTAAAATTTCTTATCCGTCTTTTCTTATGACAGCGGGATACATATTTATAGTCACGAAAAAATTTTTTACTACGGAAAAAAAGAAAGAACTCATAGAAGTCTCTGCCATAGAAACGAACAAAATGCTGGGGCTTTCGTTCCAGGGGCAGGGAATGCTGGATCTGGCTTTTGAAAAATTCAGGGTCTGCCCCCTTGACGGCACCATGAAGGACCTGCTGTATAATCTTGCCCTTGATTTTGAAAGGAAAAGACAGCATAACAAAGCCGTAGCTGTCTATCAGCACATACAGGCAACCGACCCCAAATACAAGGATATAAACGAAAAGATTGAAGTTCTGAAAAAGGCTTCGGAAGGCGCTATTTTCGGAGGCGCATTGGGGAAAACAGCCGAATCCACCCTGCTGGTTCAGGGAGCAAGCGCGACCCCCACTCTCGGAAGATATGAAATAACCAAGGAACTGGGGAAAGGAGCCATGGGCATAGTTTATTTAGGCAAAGACCCTAAAATCAACAGAACAGTTGCTATAAAGACCATGAGATTTGAGGAAGGAATTGAGGAGAAGGCTCTGAAAGAGCTGAAAGACAGATTTTTCAGGGAAGCGCAGGCAGCCGGAAATCTTTCGCATCCCAACATCGTCAAAATCTTTGACGCGGGGGAAGAACAGGACATAGCATACATGGCAATGGAGCTTTTAAAGGGGGACGACCTGAAGAAATGGACAGTCAAAGACAATCTGTTCCCTGTGCCCAAAGTTCTTGAATATACCGCCCTGGCAGCCGATTCTCTTGATTACGCTCATAAAAACGGCGTGGTCCACAGAGACATAAAACCCGCCAACATCATGCTGCTTGAAGACGGCACCTTGAGAGTCACGGATTTCGGCATAGCGCGGATACAGGCTTCTTCAAAAACCGCCACAGGAACGGTTCTCGGCACGCCTTATTACATGAGCCCGGAACAAATAGCCGGGAAAAAAGTGGACGGCAGAGCGGACATCTTTTCTCTGGGCGTAACTTTCTTTGAACTCCTGACCGGAGAAAAACCCTGGAAAGGCGGGGATTCCATCGGAACATTGCTTTTCCAGATAGCGCAGGAACCTTATCCGGATCCGCTTTCAATAAGACCTGATTTGCCGAAAGACATTCTTAAAGTAATAGATAAGGCGCTGAAGAAAAACGCGGACGAACGTTATCAGACGGCCGGGGAAATGGCAAAAGACCTCCGGGCGATTCTTGAAAACAAACCTTTGTCAGAAAATAAACCGGCTCAAGCTGCGCCTGCCCAGCTGAAATCCCAGCCCTTACCTGCTGTTCATCCTGCTCCCGTAAAACCGCAGGCCGCGCCTCAGGTTGCCCCGCCGTTGGCGGGGCTGCAAGCTCCAAAGCAGGAAAATAAAATAGAACTTACGCCGAGAACAGGAGTTTTAAAACCGGAATCTCCGCCTAAGCCGGACCAGCATAGAGTTAATACTGACAGGCAAAGACCGATAACAGAAGCTCTCGGACAGGGCCAGCTTACGCCAACTGACTCTCCGCCGCACGCCATTGACGGACAGGCTGGCGGGCAGGCCGCGCCTGCGGCTCCGGGCGCTGCTCAGCTTCCGCAGGCTCCTCTGCGGCGGCCGCAAGCCACTGACTTTGAAAAAACGCTCCCTCTTATATATCCCGAAGAGGAGAAAAAATAAGGATACTTAAAGGATACTTAAAGGATGTTTATATGACTTTTAAAATAGAGTTTTCCTATCTTACAAACCCGGGAAAAGTCCGCCCGAACAACGAAGATAACGCGCTCGTAGACGCGGAGCTGGAACTTGCCATAGTCGCGGACGGCATGGGAGGCCATAAATCCGGAGAAATGGCCAGCGCCATGGCCGTCAAAATTACCAAGGAAAAATATGAATCAATGCATTACACCGGCCTCAAGCCGAATCCGTACATAGACAACCTTTCTCTTGAGGCGAATCAGCTTCTGTTCGCGGCACAGCTTGCCAACAGCGTGATTTACGAAACCGGCAACGCTTCGGCTGAAAACAAAGGTATGGGAACCACTCTGACCGCCGCTCTCCTGAACAAGAACAGGCTCTCCGTCATTCACATAGGAGACTCCAGATTATACGTTTTAAGAGACGATGCCCTGCAGCAGCTGACCGAGGACCACTCCCTGGTAATGGATCACGTGAAAAAAGGAATAATGACCATGGAGCAGGCGGAAAAATCGCCTTTGCAGAACATCCTGACCAGGGCTTTAGGCACCCAGAAAAAACCCCAGATAGACGCCTTTGAGTTTGAAATAAAAGAGAGGGACAGAATAATTCTGTGCACCGACGGACTTTTCAAAACCACAAGCGACGAGAAAATGAAGGAAATTCTCGGCCAGAATTCCGACAACCTGAAAGCTTGTGAGACAATGGTGGAAACTGCTAATATAAATGGAGGTCCTGACAATGTGACTGTGGCCATAGGCAGAGTGTTGAAAAAACACTGGAAAGAAAAAATAAAAACAATGTTCAGGAAATCTTATGCCTAAACTCTTGCTGAAATTTGAAACAGCCGTAATCAAAGAAATCAAGCTGGACAAACCTTCCGTCACTCTGGGAAGAAAACCGGATAACGACATCGTTCTGGACCATCCGACTATTTCCGGCCATCACTGCAAAATTTACAGTTCCGGCGGGACGTACTTTGTTGAAGACCTGAACTCTACGAACGGCACTTTTGTAAACGGAAAGAAGGTAATGAAGGCAGGAATACACTCAAACGACGTCATAGGGATAGTCAAATATTCCATAGTGTTCACCGAGGACCCGAAAGTTGAAGTCCTGAAAGCGGTTGAAGATAAAATGCCGAAGGGCTTTTTGCAGGTTCTTGAAGGCGCGGTTGATAAATCCGAATACGAAATCACAAGTCTCTCCACTTACATAGGAAAGTCCGACCAGGCAAACATCCCGATAAAAGGCTCCGGTCTGTTCGGCTCCGCGCCGGACATGGCTGTAATGATAGCCATGAGGCCGGAGGGATTTTATCTCATACCGATAAAAGAGGATTTTGCAAAACTCAACGGAAGCCCTCTGACCGAGAAAATAATTCTGAGCGACGACGACACCATAGAAGTCGGAGCCACGAAATTCAGATTTTCCACCAAACCCCGTTAGGGCTCGGGCACTATTGACACCTCCCGTTTCTTATTGGTATAATTAGCAATTAGATAGCTTAACTGCTAAAAATAACCAATCATGGTAATCATTAAGGAGGAAACATCATGGCGGATACACTGACAAAAATAAACATCCACCCTCTTGGCGACAGAGTGCTGGTAAAGCCTCTGGAACAAAAAGAAGTCAAAAAGAGCGGAATAATAATTCCGGACACTGCCAAGGAAAAACCGCAGGAAGGAGAAGTGGCGGCTGTCGGCAAAGGAAAGAACACAGACGACGGCAAACTCATTCCGATGGAAGTCAAAGCAGGGGACAAAATCCTCTACGGCAAATACTCGGGAACCGAGATAAAAATAAACGACGAGGAATACCTGATAATGCGCGAAGAGGACATATTGGGCATTATAAAATAACGTTCAAACAAGGAGAACTTTATGGCAAAACAAATAGTTTATTCAGAAGAAGGAAGACTGCGTCTTAAAACCGGCGTAGATAAAATGGCAAATACCTTAAAAGTAACGCTTGGTCCTGAAGGCAAAACAGTAATACTCAACAAGAAATTCGGTTCGCCGATGATTATTGATGACGGCGTTACCATAGCGAAAGAAATAGAACTTGAGGACAACTTTGAAGACATGGGAGCCCAGCTGGTGAAAGAAGCCGCTGCGAAAACCAACGATATAGCGGGCGACGGAACGACCACCGCCGCTATCCTCACGCAGGCTATATTTAATGAGGGCATGAAGAACATCACAGCCGGCGCCAATCCCATTCATTTAAAGAAAGGGATAGACAAAGCGGTTCATGCCATTGTAGAGGAACTCAAAAAAATGGCAAAACCGGTAAAAACAAAGGAAGAAAAAGCCCAGATAGCCACCATATCCGCAAACGACAGGGTAATAGGCGAACTCATCGCCCAGGCAATGGAAAAAGTGGGCCATGAAGGCGTAATAACAGTGGAAGAGGGAAAATCCTCGGAAACAGAGCTTGACGTGGTTGAGGGTATGCAGTTTGACAGGGGTTATGTATCCCCGTATTTCATAACCGACCCCGAGAGAATGGAATGCGTACTTGAAGACTGCTTTGTGCTTATCACGGACAAAAAAATATCTTCAATGAACGACCTTCTGCCTGCTCTTGAGAAAATAGTTCAGACCGGAAAGCAGTTTCTCATCATCGGCGAGGATTTGGAAGGCGAAGCTCTGGCGACTCTGGTGGTCAACAAACTCCGCGGGACACTGAAAGGCTGCGCCGTGAAAGCCCCTGGCTTCGGCGACAGGAGAAAGGAAATGCTGGAAGACATCGCTATTCTTACCGGCGGGGAAGTGATAAGCGAAGAAAGAGGAATGAAGATTGAAAAAGCCTCGGTTGAACAGCTTGGAAAAGCAAAGAGAATCGTGGTGGACAAGGAAAATACCACCATAGTGGACGGAGCCGGGGATAAGAGTGAAATTAAAAAGAGAACCGGCCAGATCCGCAAACAAATAGAAGAAACCACCTCGGACTACGACAAGGAAAAGCTGGAAGAAAGGCTCGCGAAACTTTCAGGCGGCGTGGCGGTCATAAGGGTCGGAGCGGCCACTGAAACCGAGATGAAAGCGAAAAAATCAAAGGTTGAAGACGCCAAGAACGCTACCAAAGCCGGAGTGGAAGAAGGAATAGTTCCGGGCGGCGGAGTCGCTCTGATAAGAGCGCAAAAAACTCTTGATAAGCTTTCCTCCGACAACGAGGATGAGAAAACAGGCATGAATATCGTAAGAAAGGCGATTTTCGCTCCTCTCAGAATCATATCTGAAAACGCCGGAATGGATGGCTCCATCGTGATTGAAAAAGTGAAAAATTCAAATTACGAAATAGGCTTTGACGCGGAAGCAAAGGAATATGTAGACCTTATGAAAGCGGGAATAATAGATCCTGCAAAGGTCACCAGAACGGCTCTTGAAAACGCGGCATCAATAGCCAGCACTCTTCTAACTACAGAAGCTCTCGTGGCAGACCTGCCCGAAAGGAAAGACAAGATGCCCGCGATGGCCGGCGGAATGGGCGGCGGCGGAGACATGTATTAAAAGAAAAGTTGGGAGTGTAGCGCTTGACTATGCTTCAGTTAACTTTGCTTCGGAAAGGTGCCCAAAGGGCACGGTTGAGAGTTTAGAGTTAAAAACTTGTAAATAAAAACCCCCGGTTCCAAAAGCCGGGGGTTTTTTAGTATTTCTTTGCGATTGGTTTTTTAGCGTGAATTATGAGAGAACCGCTTATCTCTTTGAGAAGCGGAATCCGTTCCAGACGTTTTCCGACGATATCTGCCGGAGCCACGAGAAAATCAGGCAGCCACGGATAAAGAAAATCAAAAGGTTTGACTTCAACATCCTCAAAACCCGCCGCGGCAACGGCTTTATGCAGAGGCCGTTTGAAAAAAGCGGTTTCGGAAGGGGTGTCCCCTGAAAGTCTTTTAAGAAAGGGAACGTTTTTCTGAAGAGCGACGTGCGGATTCATCATGTTGGGTTCGCTGAACCATATTTTTCCGCCCGGTTTAAGCGCCCGGAAAACCTCTACCAATGCTCTGGGAAGCTCAAGATGATGGAGAATTGAAAGGCCGCACGCGAAATCAAAAGAGCCGTCCGGGAAAGGCAGGTTTTCAGCGTCCCCTTCAATAAATTCAACGCCGCCGCCGGCATTCTCTTTTGCGCGCTTCAGCAGGTCTGGGGAGATGTCAACGGCCGTCAACCTGCACTTTAAACTTAACAATTCCCTGGTCCATAATCCGGTGCCGCAGCCTATCTCAAGCGCCGAAGCTCCCTCCAGGCCGGCTGAAAAAGATTTTATGTCCGCCAAACGGTTTTCAAGCCTCTTCCTGCCGACGAGCCTGTCTCTTTTCCAGATTTTTTCCGCCTTCTCCGCTATCCGCCTGCCATGTTCTATTTCCAGTTGTTTTTGTCCGGCATTCATATTTACATATCATATTATTTCCGGCCTGCGTTCCGCAAAAAATCCTGTCCGCATACGGGGAAAATTTGCTAAAATATACGGTATAGAGAGAATGCTTCATATTGATTCTGATAAGAAACAAAGAATTCTGGACAACCTTGCAACGGTCCTGAAAAAGATAAAATCCGCGTGTGAAAAAACGAACAGAAATCCCTCTTCGGTAGAATTGCTTGCAGTCGTAAAGAACCGTATGCCTGAGGAAATCCGGATTCTGGCACAGGAAGGAAATGTCAGACTTTTCGGCGAAAGCAGGGTCCGGGACGCGGCGGAGAAATGGGAGGAACCTCCGCTTGCCGGACTGAGAGACAAAATAAAACTGCATCTCGTAGGCCATCTGCAGTCAAACAAAGCGAAAACAGCCGCCAGAATTTTTGATTCCGTGGATTCAATAGACTCTTTTAAAACAGCCGTTGAACTGGACAGGCATGCCGGCAATGCGGGCGTAAAAATCCCGATTCTAATAGAAATAAATCTCTCCAACCCGGAAACCCGCTTTGGAATAGACATCGGGGACTCTCGGGATTTTCTTTCGGAAACAGGCGAACTGGGCAATGTTCATCCGTGCGGCTACATGGCAATGGCGCCGATGACCGGTAATCCCGAAACTTTAAGACCCACGTTTGCGGCGGTCAAAAAAATTTTTGACAGGGATTTTCCGGAGCCGTACGGCAAATCCGGGTTTAAAAACTATCTTTCGCTCGGAATGAGCGGCGATTTTGAAACGGCAGTTGAAGAAGGTTCAAACCTTCCGAGAATAGGCAGTCTGTTATTCCAGTAGAGGATGGGAGAATACATTATTGTTAAGGAATTACTGCTTCGGGGGTTCAAGAGCGAGCGAGCAAACGAAGTGTAGCAAGCGAAGCTCGACCGAAAGGAGGGCAGAGCCCACTTTCGGGAGCACCGAGCGGAGAAGGATAACCTTTCGAAGCGAGGCGGTTAATCCGTCCCGACGCTACGGTCGGGATGCGACAGAGAAGGGGGAGAATATATGATAGTCAAAGTCAGGGTAATACCGAATTGCGAGGACAACGAGGTTGTTTCAAGAATTGGAAGCGTGCTGCGCGTCAAGGTATGCGCTGACCCTTCAGATTTAAAAGTGAACGTCGTGCTCAAGGAATATCTGGCTGAATTTTTTGAAGTTCCCGCCAAAATGGTAAACATCATAAGGGGGGCAAAAGGCAGGGAAAAAACCGTTGAAATCGTCGGAAAGACCGAGGAAGAACTTAAAAGCTTTCTGGACTCAATACCTTAAATGATTCCTCCAAGACTCATATATAAACGGGGACTGCTTAAAATACTTGACCAGCGGGTTCTGCCTGACAAAATAAAATACGCGCGTGCCCGCACGTGCAGAGAAACGGCAAAACACATAAAAGAGATGACTCTGCGGGGCGCTCCTCTTATAGGCTGCGCAGCTGCTTACGGGTACGCTCTTTCTTTTTCTTCGCAGGTTCCGCGCACATGGCGGGTTCTTGAAAAAAAACTCGCCAAAAACGCCCTGCTGCTTAAAAAAGCAAGACCCACCGCCGCCGCTCTTTTCTACGCCGTAGACAGGATTCATAAAAAAGCCCTGGATTTCATAAAACCCCTGAAAAACGCAAAACCGGATTCAAAAAACCGCTCCAGCCTGTTCAGCGTCATAGAAAACGAAGCGCATACAATCGCTCTTGAAGACAAAATTTCCACGTTGAAAATGGCGGAATTCGGAGCTTCCCTTCTTAAAAAACAGACCGTTGTCCTTACATACTGCAACGCCGGAGCGCTCGCCACCATGGGGATAGGAACCGCCATAGGAGCCATAACCATGGCAGCCGAACTCGGAAAAATAAAACAAGTCTACGCGTGCGAAACAAGACCGTATCTTCAGGGCGCGAGACTTACCATGTGGGAGCTTATGAAACAAAGCGTGCCTTCAATTCTTATAACCGACAACATGGCGGGACACATAATGAAAACCTGCAAAGTAAACGCTGTGATAGTCGGCGCGGACAGCATAGCCTCCAACGGGGACACCGCAAATAAAATCGGAACCTATGTCGCGGCTGTTCTTGCGGAGCGGCATAAAATCCCGTTTTACGTGATTGCGCCCTCCAACACCATAGATCTGGAACTTGCCGGCGGGAATGAGATAAAAATAGAAGAAAGAGCGCCGCGGGAAGTTACCATGATATGCGGGATAAACATAGCCCCTGAAAGCGCAAACGCCAGGCACCCTGCTTTTGACGTAACCCCGGCCTCTCTCATCACGGCGATCATTACCGAGAAAGGCGTAATAAAACCCGTCAATAAAACAAATATATTAAAAAATCTGAATCTGTCTGTCCTCTGATTTCTCAATTTATGCAATCACTTTGTAACATGGAATTATTATCATAGTTTTGTCATGGAAAAAGGTTCACGCTGGTGGGCATTCATAAAAAAAAGCATAAAAGGACCTCTGTACGCAAGGGACGTCGCCATGCTTGCGGGTTTTGAAAAAACGACTCTCGTCTGCCCTGAAAACGCTCTCGGACAATGGAGAGAGGCTCATCTGGAGCCGGCATTCCAGGAAATTTTCAACATACCCGTCCGGTTTCAAAAAGAACCGGAGCTTCCCCTGCGCGTCATGGGAGAACAGGTTGAAAACAAGTCTCTCAGGAATCTTCTGGAAAAAGCCATATTGAAAAATTCAAAACTTGAAGAAGAGGTGAAAAATCTCAAGAGGGAATATTTCCACGAGAAAAAGCGTTTTGAACAGGAAACTGGCAAAAAAGAATCGGAGATAGCGAATCTGGCGGAAAAAATCAAGCACGCGGCCGCCCATGCCAGAAGCGCGCAGGCAGAGCATCCCTCATGGGAAACCCTTTACAAAACGCTTAAGGTAAAACTCAACGGCCTGACCGAGGAAATCGGGGAAAAAAACGAAGAAATATCCCGGCTCAAATGCCAGATGCGCGAGACCGGAGAAAAACAGAACGAATCCGCAAAACGCCTTTTGGCGGAAAAAGACAAGAGAATTTCAAACCTTATTGAAGAAATAAAAATCCTAAAATCCCATCTTGAAGAAAAAGATTTTATCGTCAATTCCTGCGACGAAAATCTCCGCTCCATCGCAAAGAAAAACGAGGAACTGCAGAAAATAATGCTGGACGGGAGAAAAGACTATGAAATAGAGATAAGCAAATTCTGCGAGGAAATCGGCAGGCTGAAAGGCGAGATCAGATGGAAGAACCAGGAAATCGGACAGATAAAAGACGAATTGTTCGCGACAATGAATAAAATAAAGGAATTTGAGGCGACGGAAGGTTTAAGAACCAAACAGCAGCGGGAATTGTACGACGCGATTCGCGCAAAGATAAAAATCCTCAGCGGCTATTTTGAGAATCTTGAAAACAAGCTCAAATACGCCTTCAAAAAAGTTTAGTCCTTGCTTTGTAACAATTCAGTGAACACTGTTTATTGAATTGTTACCAGGGCAAAATTTGGTAATTTTTAGTTTTTTAAAAGAATTTTTAATTAAAACACCTAAAACAGACCAAATTTTGCCTAGGTAAATACTCACTGACGTGCTTCAGTGAGTATTTACCTTGCTTTGAAAACTTACTCTTTTCAACCTGATAATCCTGACTTTCGCATTTCAGTGTCCCACAAATAATTTAAGAATTGACCGGGTTAACTCGTCGACTTCACTATCAGCCGCAAGCGTCACATTCCCAACCCGCACTTTTCCCTGACCCACCTTCCCCAATAACTCAATCGCCT